>JAHEKC010000100.1:6585-9987 GCA_024638565.1 Bacteroidota bacterium | reverse complement strand
CCGGCAACAAATGTGACCTCGCCGGCGATGACCGCCAGAAGGCTTTCGAAGGATCAGGCGTCATCCTGATCTCCGCAAAACAGAAGCGGCACCTTGACAAGCTGATCGACGCCATCGTTCAGCCGTTTCGCGACGGTACACGCCAGCATGGGGCCGTGGTCACCAACGCACGGCACTACGAGGCGTTCATAAAGGTGCGGGAATCGCTGGCCGACACGGAAAAGGGTTTAAAGGAAGGCCGCAGCGCCGACCTCGTGGCCACCGACCTGCGGCATGCGCTCAACTTCCTGGGCGAGATCACCGGCGAGATTACCACGGACGACCTGCTGTCGAATATTTTTGAGCGGTTTTGTATCGGAAAGTAACGCTCTTCAACTTGGAAATCATGTCAACGAAATTTTCCATACCGGCCAAATGATTTAATTACATCTGGATTCACCCTTTACCTTCAAACATGACGAAAGCCTACCCCGGCTTGAGACAAAACTGGAAGCAGTTCACCTTGCTGGTCATCATCAATGCCTTTGTCGGGGCCATGGTGGGGCTGGAGCGCACCATCCTCCCTCAGATCGCGGAAGCGGATTTCGGCATCGCAGCCAGAACCGCCATCCTGTCCTTTATTGTCGTATTCGGCGTTTCCAAGGCTGTGTCCAATTACTATGCAGGTGCCTGGGCGGATATAGTGGGCCGGAAAAAGCTGCTGGTGCTGGGCTGGCTTGCCGGGCTGCCGGTACCGTTCATCCTTATTTGGGCCGACCACTGGAACTGGGTCGTTGCCGCCAACATATTGCTCGGCATCAACCAGGGGCTGGCCTGGTCGAGCACGGTGGTGATGAAAATAGACCTGGTGGGCGAACGCAACCGGGGGCTGGCCATGGGGCTGAACGAGTCGGCCGGCTACCTTGCCGTGGGACTGGTGGCATTCCTCACGGGATGGGTGGCGGCGGAATACGGGCTGCGCCCCTACCCTTTCTACATGGGTATCGGCGTGGCGGTGGCGGGTCTGCTCACAAGTATATTCCTGGTCCGGGATACGGCACACCATGTGCATGCCGAGGCAAAGGAAAGCGACATGCCAAAACTGAAAAATGTCTTTTGGGAAACCACCTGGCGTAACCGCCACCTGGGCGCCGTCACACAGGCCGGCCTGGTGAACAACCTGAACGACGGCATGATGTGGGGGTTGTTCCCCATCCTGCTGGCGGGAAAGGGTTTTTCAATTGCGGAGATCGGAAGCATTGTGGCCGTGTACCCTGTTGTCTGGGGCCTGGGACAGCTGGTGACGGGCAAGCTGGCGGATCACATCGATAAAAAATCGATGCTGACATTCGGCATGCTGCTGCAGGGCGTGGTGATCCTTTTCATGGCGTATACCGATTCCTTTCACCGGTTCACGCTGCTCTGCGTGCTGCTGGGCATCGGCACCGCTGTCGTCTATCCCACCTTCCTCGCCGCCATTGCCGATTACAGCCACCCGTCCCAGCGGGCGGGCGCCATTGGCGTGTTCCGCTTGTGGCGCGACCTGGGATATGCCATCGGTGCCCTGCTGACGGGTATCGTGGCGGATGGCTTTGGCATAGACATATCAATCCTGGCCGTGGGCTTGCTAACGATATCATCCGGGATCGTGATCATGGGTCGCATGAAATAGATTTTACTTCCACGATTTTTCCCGGATAGAAAACTGTCGTGGATTTCAAAATACCTGTACCGGCGTTCTGTACTAACAAAAATCCTTGACGCGGCTTCGATGGCGGAATTCGCAAAATCCGGCAGCCCGGTGTGCACCTTTTGCACAATTCACCAATATCCCGTCATTTATTCTGAAACATCAATTAGCATAGCAAGGCCATTCCATTCACATTTGTCCTGTTCAAAATCAAAAAAAGGAGGACAAAATGAAAACAAACATTTACACCAGGATTACCTGTACCATGCTACTCGCCATTGTCATCATCCCGGGTCTGTCCAGTGCCCAGTCGCTGTGGACAGACAGGATGCATGCCAGTTCCGTCACGCTTGAATGGCTCAAGCCAAACTTCGAGGGCGAAGGGGAATATTCCTTCGGCACTTCCACCACATTCCTGACCGGCCGGTTCGCCACAAAAGGAGGGCGGGTCAGTATCATCACGGACCTGCCCTATACGGTTTTGGGGTACACTACCCATGAGCTGGCAGGCTCATTTCCGAACTATACCACCGTCGAAAAGACTAAAACGGAAGGCACCATCGGCAACCCCTATTTTGGAATCGAGAGCCTGGGCAAGGACTCTGCATTCCTTTTCGAATTCGGCACACGGCTTCCCGTGACCCCTGACGACAATGAAGCCATTTTTTCCGGCGTCCTGACCGACTGGATCGAGCGGATGGAGGCGTTCATCACCGACGCCATCCCGGTACAGCTGGGATTCAACTACCTGAAACAGAATCCGGGTGGTTTCATCCTGCGCACCCGGCTGGGCATGAACGGCTGGATCCCGACAGGGGATCGGGATGACGGAGAATTCATGATGATGTACGGCATGCAGTTCGGCTACGCTTCCGACGAGATACAGGTGCTGACGGGCTTCGGTGGCCGGCTGATCCTGACGGAAGAAGACCTGGATTTCAGCGAACGTACGTTCCACCAGCTGGGTATTGCGGCCAATGCCAGGGTGGGCCGGTTTACGCCGGGGCTCTCGATGCGCGTTCCGCTGGACGAGGACCTGTCCGAGGTGCTGAATTACGTGTTCGGCGTAACGCTGGGCGTGGGCCTCAATTGAATCACGTGAACAATGCCATCCCAACGGGGCAACAGGTAAACGGGTTGCGGTTGAAAAAATTTCAGAAATCGCAGGCCCGTCCCCCTGCCCTGTTTTAGCTTTGCAAAAACACCCTTCCATGAAAAAAATACTTTCCATCATCCTTGCACTGCTCCCCATCCTTGCCGCCGGCCAGGCTACCATCACCCAGTCGCACTTCCCTACCGTGGGGACGGCATGGATAGAGTTCGGCGATAACAACTACGGCATGCACACAATCCCCCCCGCCGGCGGCGGACAGACCTGGGATTACAGCACGGCCTTCAACGTGACGGATACGGACTACGTGTCGTTCGTCGACCCCGCCACGCTGCCGCCCCCGTTCAACACCGACTTCCCGAACGCCGACATGGCCATCTACCATCCAAACGACTCCACGGCGCAGTATTTCGTTTCGCAGACCGGCGGTTTCTATGCCGACGGGTTCAGCTTCCATGACGCCGGTTCCATGCCGCCGCTGGACAAGTTCGACTTCGTGCCCGACCTGCTATTCTTCCCCGCGCCGCTGACCTATAATACCATGGCTACCGACCAGTCGCGCGCCACCATCATGATCCCCGGTGGCGGGGGCAACCCGGGATACATGTATACCTCCGACTTT
>JAHEKC010000100.1:0-6575 GCA_024638565.1 Bacteroidota bacterium | reverse complement strand
CGACTTTTTTGTGGATGTCCATGGCGATGCCTGGGGTACGCTGACCACCCCCACCGGCACGTGGTCGAATACGATTAAGGTCCGCCGCATGGATTACCTGGTCGACAGCACCTTCATCGACCCGCTGGGTAACGGGAACTACCAGTTCGTGAATTCTTCCGGTCCCACCGACACCTCCATCACCCATTTTTTCATGAACACAGGGCAGATTGTGCTGATGACCATCGACGAGGACCCTGAAAACCCCGGCATGTCGGACGGTGCCGATTATATTGTGCTGGTTGTCTCCGTGGAGGAACACCCCAGGCCGGTCACCACGGTGTTTCCCAATCCCGCCCTTGCCAACGGCCATATCACCATCCGTTCCGAAAAGCGGTTCGACAGGATCGTGGTCACGAATGCCTCCGGCCAAATCGTGATCGACCAGGGCTTCCTCGCCTCCGATATCATGAAACTTCACACGGCGAACCTGTCCGCGGGGATCTACCTCTACCGCCTGTACGATGGCATGGGTGCCCAATCGGGAACCGGGAAGTTTACGGTCGCGCGGTAGAAATATTTATACGGTATTTGTGGGTCCGGTCGTGCACTGTGGCCCGTAATTGGTTTTTTTAGGGTCCATGCAGGTGGTGATCATGCTTTTCATTGCGTTGGGCGTGCTGGCGGTCGCCTTCCTGTACCCCATGGTCACACACAAATGAATTTTCTATACCAATGCACCGGCGCATATCCTGCCGGAGAATACCATGCATTGCGTCTTAAGCTTCGTTCACTTCCCGCTGTCCCTCATCGCTGCGGTCCTGTTGACGGTAAAACTGCTACCCGCCGTCCTCCCCGCCTTATTGCGCCATGTGGAATAAAATTATTGGTTGGGTATCATTGAAAAGTACCGTCCACAGAAAATTGCGGTCTGATTGACAAATGTACCCGGCAAAACAGCATATTCAAATTTCCAATCCTGCCGGTTTGCCTGCTATTCGACCCGTGTACCAATCAGCTCGAGCAATTTCGCATTTTGCCGTTCGCTGGTTTTGATGGCCGACTCCATGGTGCGGTAATCCGCTTCAACACCCTGTAATTTTTTCCGGTCAGCGTCAATCGATTCGCGGAGCTTGGCCATGTCCTTTTCCTTATCCTCAATATCGTCCCTGAGGTCATCCCGGTCGTCCCCAAGGTCGTCGAGTTTTTTACGCATCGCCTTGGTCTGCATATCCATTAACCCAGGCAGGGCCTGGTTCAGGAATTTGGTCATCACGGCTTTCATGCCAGCAAATTCAACCGGGGAAGCGACAGGGTCCACGTATATATCGTATCCCAGCGCACCGAATACATAAAATCGAGTAACCTGATCCTCGCGCGCCGCGGCGGCATAGAGGTCCATGGTTTTTGAGGTGATGCGATCGATATTCACCTTGCGGGCTATGACCAGGTCATCGTCATGCATAAAATCCTCGGTATCCGTATCCGCATCCCAGGTATCGTCCATATAGTCCTCCCAGGCCTCCAGCAGGTGTGCGGGTTTAAAATCGAGTTCGGATACCAGGCAGGGGCGAACCGCGCCCTGGTGCGTTATCGTTGTTTCCCTTGGCAAACCGTGCTGGGCGACGACCGGCATCATGCCGGCAAGTATTAAAAATATAATTATGATATTTTTCATTTGAAATTTGTTTGGCAACATTGCATTTTGTTTATAACCCGCTAATGAAACCCGAACGACAGGCCGCAAACGTTTAAGCCTGGCCGGAGGTATGCCCCGGGCATATGGACAGCCGGGGGACACGCAGCATATACCGGGCAGGGAAAGCAACCGTGAAAAACGGTCATACTATATTCAGGATAAAAAATAACGGGCAGGAAATCCCTGCCCGTGTATGCCTTAACCGTTATCAGCCAATGATTGACTTTAGTTTTGAAACACCCTCGCTGAAGGCACTGGAACTTTTCTGGAAATCCTTTTGCGCTTCATTCCATTTTTCCTCGCTAACCTGCTCCAGGTGCCGGTATTTGTCCTGCACTTCCTTTTTACGAGCCTTCATATCCTCGAGGTACTGGCTGTATTTGCCTTTTGCCTCGGATTTCACCTGCTCTTTCTTTTGCTCCATGTGATCGAGCTGCTTAAAGAGGTCGTCAATTTTCTGTTTTGCTTCCGTTTTGATTTTTTGTCTGTCCATTGATAGTGGTTTTTATGGTTGTTATTGAAAATTTTAAACATAAGGGCATCACGCATTCCAGCAGGTTTTTCCCCGCATCAAAAGTTTGTGCAATTGCTTGCACCATCTTAATACCTGTCCTTCCGGAAAAGGTCGAAAAGGGCTGTAGCCCTGATGCCTGATGACGCCTGATGACGCCTGATCACCAATGAGGGGAAGATAATAAAAATAATTTAAACCACCAAATGTATTCGGGTATAGTATACGTTAGACACGTGCGAAGCGCCAGGAGGCCCCGGTTCGCGACAGGTTTCCGGCCTAACCACGAGCCGGCAATAATCGGTGTTGGTTATCTTTGCCACCCGGTTTTTAACCGGACACTACAGGCAATACCGGCTTTTAAATAACACGCGTCTCCTTGAAATCCCTTCACAATCATCCGGTTGTATACTTCTTCACGCCTTTCTGCCTGCTGCGCAACACCACCAACCGCATTTTCGATGTCCGCATGGCTGCGGCGTTCCATGATGCCCATTGCCCCACGACCATCGTGTTTCCATTCATGCATATGCCGCAAAACATGCCTCTCCGCATGCTGCAGCAACGATACGCCGCCCCCGCCGGGCTGCGGTTCCGGATGCTGTTCACACCGCTGTCCGAAAAGATGCCGGGCGTCATGGCCTGGCCCGTCATCCAGCTCGCCTTCTTCCTGGCCTCGCTTCGCATCCTGCTTTCACATGCAGGAAACCTGCGCAACCTGGTGATCGTTTCGCGCGACATCCCCGTGGTGCTGCCATTGCTGCTCATGAAGAAGCTGCTCGGCCCGTTGTTGCCGGTACGCGTGGTGCCCCAGCTGCACGAGCTGAAGCCGGGACCCATGAAGAAGTTCGGGTACCGTGCCGCCAGCGGACTGATGGTGAATGTCCCGCCCGCAAAGGAAAACCTGGTTGCCGATGGCATCCCGCCGGAAAAAATCCTTGTCATGAACGCACCCATGGTCGATTTTTCGAAGACGGATGTCACGAAGGATGAGGCACGGCGAAAGATCAGGTACCACGACGATGCCCCGCTGGTGGTTTACACAGGGAAGATCTCCAAAAAGGCACACGAACTGCTGTACCTGCTCGATGCTGCCGCACAGCTGCCGGACTGTCAATTCATGCTTACCGGGGGCAAGCCGCGCAACATCGAAATCCTGAAAGGTTATGTGAAGGAAAAGAATCTTGAAAACGTATCATTCACAGGATTCCTCGACGATGTCGCCGATGTACGTCTCTACCAGCTGGCCGCCGATGTGCTCGTGAGTTATTATACCGCCGCCGACCACCTGGTGGAATATAATTACCCGCAAAAGCTCCAGGAATACCTGTCTACCGGCAACCCGGTTGTCACGCCCCTGTTCGACGCCACGCGGGAAGTGGTGAATGGCGACAACGTCATCGCCGTAAGGCCCGACGACCCCATGGCGCTGGCGGCAGGCATCCGGGAGGCGATCCAAAACCCGGAAGCGGCCGGCACCAGGGCAGCGGCGGCAAAGGAAGCCAGCCGCATGGTGACATACGATTACAAGGTAAGGGAGTTCCTTACTTATTTCGGGTCGCTGGGCAGGCGGTGATGCGGGTCACTACCGGTCGATGGCTTCGTCGGTTTCTCTGGGCTTATATGAAAAATGCTGTCCGCCGATGCTGGCCTCGTACATCAGCCCGCCTTTTACCATGGTGAAGACGGCCACGCCGTCCTGGTAAGCCGCGTCAATGGAAGCGCCCGCGGTGATGGCCACGGCTGAAGCCTGCGCATCGAACTTGACTTTACCATTGATGAACTTTCCGAATGCCTCTTCATGCTCGAAGAAGATCACCTCGCTGTATTGCTGCCCGCCGAACTGCAGGCCCCAGGTCGCCTGCTTGAGCTTCGAGATTCCAGTCTCCTTATTTGACACGTACACGACTCCCTTTCCGGCCGCACCCCCGATGCCGATGGCGCCCTTGGTCACCGTGGGAAATACGGCATAGCCATACGCGTTGTCGTAATAGGCCTGCAAGCCTTCGTTCTTATCCATCATGCGCGCCAGTGCATCGGCCGCCTTCCGCGCCAATTCCGGGTTCCAGCCGCCGACCTGGGCGTTGGCTGCCGGGGAAAGCATTAAGAAAACAGTAACGAACAAAAGTAAAATACGCTTCATTTTTTTCTGGTGTTGATTCCGCAAATAAATACACTTTCAGGCAAACAACCGGTTCATTGTGGTAACAGATACGTCCCCGCGGCAGAATTGGCCGTCTGACCACTTACTGGTTAACGGTTAAACACGAAATATCAGCATCAAGGCAACATTTTGAGGAACGCCTCATGTCTCAGGTGTGCCTGGAAGAGCGCCTTTCCTTCACGCCAGCTGAGGTAGCGATGACCCCTTCGCTTGTTGCCGGCACTTACCTGGTACAGGAACCGCCAGTGCCTGATGATCTCCTTCCAGGCAAACCAAATGGAATGGCCGGGATCGTATATATGCGTTGGTTCGCTGCCTGCGCCGTTCACTTCGATCACGGAAAAGCCCTTGCCCTCCCGCAGTTCTTCCAGGTTCGTAAACATGATGTCCAGCCTCCCGAAATAAAACCCGGGAATGCGATCGCAAATGGTTTGGATGGTCTTCGTAAGCCGGTCGTCGGCCTGGTGGGTTATATCGGCAAACCGCGCACCCCGTGTATGGCTGCCGAAGGGGACCAGCATGACTTTTTCTCCCTGTTCCGGCACTGTGTTGCCGCGGGTTTGCAGCAGCGCCTCCAGGGAAGCCGCCTGGAAGTAAGCCCGCGGTTTCCGGCGGACCAGCTCCTCCAGCGAACGGCGCCCGTCACCGGTAACGCTCAGGAATTCTTTTTCTACCATACCGGTTATACGACCTCGCACCTCATCCGGGCGACGAACATAGAATACGCCCAGTTCACGCGGCGCCTCTATCATCTCCTGCACAAGAAAATCATTTCCGATACGCTTTGCGTAACGTATCAGCTCAGCTTCATCATGCACGCGGGCCACCCCCAGGGCCTTCATGCCGATGTCGGGTTTGACTATCATGGGAAAACGGATGCCGGCATCAGCCGCCCGGCGACCGACGTCCTGCACAGGTGTTCCTTTTGCCATCAACACGGTGGCAGGAATCAGGTCGCCCGGCACCTGGTCGTAGATCTCCTTCTTTGATTCCATGACCATGCCGCCATAGCGGATGAACGGGTTGGCGGCATTGAAGAAGAACAGGGAACGTGCCTTGAGGGCATAATACAACCATACCGGCATCATCGGCCCGTATACGGCTTTCATGGGCCAGTACTCCCAATGCCGCATCCTGTAAAAAAACAGCCGGAGTGAATTCATTGCAACATGGGCCTGCGGGGTGCCGGGACGAAGGAATGCCGGAAAGTTTTGTCAAGACGCAGGTCCTTGTGCAGCATGGTGATTTCCCGGGGTTCCAGGACTGCCTGCGTGATGCTGAATGTCATCAACCCGTCGGGTCGGTTCATGACGAAGCCGTTCTCCGGGTCGTTGTGGTGTCCCGAATGAAAATCGAGGATCGCTTCCCCGTTCCTGCGCCCGTTCCGGATGAACTGCGCAAACATATCTTCACGTACCCGGATGGCTTCAGGGGAATACAATGTAACGGAACTCCATATATGATGGGCGGCTGGATCCAGGTCCTGATGGTGCCGGGCCGTACCATCCCACCTCATTTCCACCAGTCGACCCTGTACGGAGAGCACGATTGTAAACGGTTCGATCTGCTCGAGCGCTGCTTTCCCGAATGCAAGGACAGGCACGGGGTTCGTGATGATGTCCAGCAGCACCAGCCCGCGGCTTTTCCGGTATGGGGTTTGCCGAACATGTTTTTCAAAAGCCCCGTTCAGCAAAACGGAAACGGCACCCTGCTCATTTACCGCGAACCACGTGCCCCCGGCTGCAGGATCCTTCGGGAATACGACGCGGCAATCGTTAACCACTTCTTCGGTCGGTTCATAAGCCGGTGGCCGGGAAACGTGCTCGTCGCGGTTCGAGGTGATATAGACCTTACGGCCTTCAGGTATGTAGCTTACTGTGCACATTTCTTTCGGTAGGCCATGGTGGAAGGGGCCACGCCAAAGGAATCCGGATGGCCGGTGATCCCGAAATCCAGTAACGCCACTTTAATAAGGGCCTGGTGATGGATGGTATGTTCGAGGTTGTACATGATTTCCCGCCGGTAGTTCGATGCCAGGATCACAGGGCGGTCGCCCAGTTCGTGTTCGACCTGCAATTCGCGGTCATCGCGATCCAGGCGTTCTATAATTTCTTCAATGGCCGAAACTGCCATCACTACATCCGTTTCCATGCCCGGGTCCCTTTTCCGGTGATCATAACTTACCCGGCCATCTTCGTACCCTGACAGCAGGCACTGGTACA
>JAHEKC010000158.1 GCA_024638565.1 Bacteroidota bacterium | reverse complement strand
GCCAATGCCCATGACCTCCCCTACTGATTTCATCTGCAGGCCCAGCTGCCGGTCCACCCCGGCGAACTTGTCAAAATTCCAGCGGGGGATCTTCACGATGACGTAGTCGAGCGTGGGCTCAAAAAATGCGGAAGTCGATTTTGTAATCTGGTTCTGCAGTTCATCAAGGTTATATCCTATAGCCAGCTTTGCGGCGATCTTGGCAATGGGATACCCCGTGGCCTTGGACGCAAGCGCCGAAGAACGCGACACCCGCGGGTTGATTTCGATACCGATGATGTCTTCCGTTTCCGGGTTCACGGCAAACTGCACGTTGCATCCGCCGGCAAACTGGCCGATGGAACGCATCATATGAATGGCCAGGTTGCGCATGTGCTGGAAGGTTTTGTCGCTTAGCGTCATGGCCGGTGCCACGGTAATGCTGTCACCTGTATGGATACCCATGGGATCGAAATTCTCGATCGAGCAGATGATGATCACGTTGTCATTGTTGTCCCGCAGCAACTCAAGCTCGTATTCCTTCCACCCGAGAACCGCCTGCTCCACCAGCACTTCATGGATAGGCGAGGCATGTAGTCCGCGGTTCAGCGCCTCGTCGAAATCTTCCTTCTTCAATACAAAGCTGCCGCCCGTTCCACCAAGTGTGTAGGACGGACGGATCACCAGCGGAAAGCCGATCTCCTGCGCCACCTCCTTACCTTCCAGGAAAGAATTCGCAATATGGGAAGTGGGTACACCCACTCCGATATCGATCATCAGCTGCCGGAACTTATCCCTGTTCTCCGTGGCATCGATCGCGTGAATGTTAACGCCTATGATACGTACCCCGTGTTTCTTCCAGAGCCCCGTTTCATCGGCCTCCTTGCAGAGGTTCAGCGCCGTCTGACCACCCATGGTGGGCAATACCGCATCGATCTTCCGCTCCTCCAGTATTTTCGCCAGGGATTCCACGTTAAGCGGCATCAGGTAAATATGATCCGCGGTCACACGGTCCGTCATGATGGTGGCGGGATTGGAGTTGATCAGGGAGACCTCGATCCCCTCTTCCTTCAGCGACCTCGCGGCCTGTGAACCCGAATAGTCGAACTCGCAGGCCTGCCCGATGATGATGGGCCCGCTACCGATGATGAGTACCGATTTAATTGAATTGTCTTTAGGCATTGGTTTTCAGCTTGTTTTAACAGCCGCTCCATGCCCGGGGAAAACCCGGTCCTGGCTGCTTACCGGGAGGCGAATTTACGCAAAAGCCTGATTCCCTGCCAACGTAGTTTTACAACACGGGATGCATTGTTGAAAAGATATAGCTGGCCCTTCCATGCCGGCCAGGGGCTGTAAAAAAGACAGGCCGGTGAATAACCAAACACCGACCTGTCGAAAAGTAAAACCAATTATAATTAACCAGGAAATGTCATTCTGTTTTAATGATTGTGCGGGTTTGCGATTCAGCGCCTGACCGGACCGTGACCTGGTAGATGCCCGGGCGCAAAGTCTGTCCTGCCGTCATGGGAAGGACGGCGTCCGTGTAGGATGCCACCAGCCGCCCTGAAATATCGATGATCCGTATGTCTGCCGTCCCCTGGAATGCGTAACCGCTTATCGTAAATTCCGCGTTGTACGGGTTCGGGTGCACCACCAGGGATCCGAGTTCCGCGCCTGAAGCGGGCATTCTGCACCCCACGTTCACTTTTGCAGAAAGCGATTCCTTGCTGCAGCCACTGGCATTGGTCACCACCACACGGTAGTTGCCGGTCTTTGATGCGTAAATGGAAGTTCCCGTGGCCCCGGAAATCTGGTTCCCGTACCGCTTCCACTGGCAGGTCTGCCCCGGGGACAACACGGCCTGAACCATCACTGAATCACCCGGGCATATGACACCATTGCCGCTCAACATTGCCACGGCATCCGGCCTGCCCATCACTTCAACCGTGATGGCGTTGGACTCGGAAGAACAGCCGTGTGCATTGGTGACTACAACCCTGTATGTTCCGGGCTTCCTGGCCTTGTAATCCGTACCGTCACCCCGCCAGCCTATTTCCCTGGAAAACCGTTTCCACTGGTGACCCAGCGTGGGATCGGCACCTGAAACGAGCATGACACTCTTTCCTTCACAAAATGTAGTCGCACCGGTTTGCGTGATCGACACAGGTCCGGGTGAGGGGAAAGTGCTGATCAGCGCGGTTCCGGTATTGGTCGATGTGCAGCCATGGGCATTGGTCATGGTACAGGCCGGAGCGGGGTACGTGGTCCCGTTATGCACTACTTCAATCAGCCCTGTCGTCTGACCATTGCCCCACGAATAGGTATAGGGTCCGAAATTTCCTGCCTGGTCGGCTGCCGCGAGTGTGGTAACCTCGCCCTGGCAACCACCCCCTGAGCCGGTCACCAGCACCTGTGGCAATGGCTCCTTTGTGACAGTAACCTCCGCAGTGGCCGTACAGCCGCCATCCGTGGTAATGGTCACCGTGTACACGCCGGAAGCAGAAGCGGGCGCTTTACCAATAAATACATATGGATTTGTGGAAGCAAAGCCCCCCGGACCTGACCATTGGTAGTCC
>JAHEKC010000099.1:8543-10055 GCA_024638565.1 Bacteroidota bacterium | reverse complement strand
CTGGGACGTGTGGCGAACGATGGGGCGGGCACACGCCTGCCCACATTGCAATACGGGCTGCACCTGGCGGGCATAACCGCCATTTCAGTCAGCATCCTCGCAGGCCGGTTCGGCGGCAGGGAATATTTTGAATTTTACCCCCCGCTTGTCCTGCTGGTGGTGGCCGCCTGGGCCTTGTTTCTCGTGACCTTCTTCCGGCTGGTTCGCCGGCACAGCGGGAAATGGCCCGTGTACCTTTGGATGTGGACCACGGGTGTGATCTTCTACCTGGTCACTACGCTTGGGAACTACCTCTGGATGTTCCCGTGGTTTATGGAGAATGTGGTGCGTGACATGACGGCACAATGGTGGTCGCTGGGCGGTATAGTGGGGGCATGGAACATGTTAGTTTACGGGATTGCCATGTATGTCATGTCCCGGAGCAAGGGCAGTGAAGGCATTCCGTTTACCAGGCTGGTTTACCTGATGTTCCTCCTCGGGTTCCTGAACATGCTGTTTAACTGGGGCCACCATATCTATATCCTGCCTGCACCCGCATGGATGCGCAATGTGGCGTACCTGGTCAGCATGACGGAACTGATCATCCTGGGCCAGATCATCTGGGGATGGCGCAAAACCGTCCGCAGGGCGGTTGACTTTTACCCTGACCCGGTATTCCGCTTCTTATCCGCTTCCGACCTGTGGATCTTTCTCAACCTGGCGCTGGCAATCGCCATTTCCATACCGCAGCTGAACCTGTTCACCCATGGCACGCACTTTACCGTGGCACATGCCATGGGCGCCACCATTGGCATTAATACGAACATCCTGCTGGCGGCCTGTTTTTACGTACTCGGAGGTTCAGCCATGCAGGCCGGTGGCCATGCACGGGGTGTGAACGCCGGTTTCTGGCTTATCCAACTTTCGCTGGCCGTCTTCTGGGTCTCCCTGATGGGAGCAGGTTTCGAAAAGGGAGCCCTTTCCGAACTAGGCTCCACGGCCAACTACAAGCAAATCATGCAACGATGCATGCCGTGGTTTTATGCAATTTTTATATCTGGCGGCTTCCTGACCCTCGGTTTATTCCTTGTGGGTGTGCCGCTGCTCAGATCTTCCGGGCGTATGGCAACTGATCCGGATCACGGTAGACCCGGGTAGCCTCATATAGATTATTTCACGGTTTATCATCCAGGCTGCTTCTGGCGGCGCACCGAAACCAGATGGAACGGCCGGCCTACAGGCTAACGCCTGAAAAGCGCGCTTCATGCAGGTACCTGTGGGTGTCCTCCTCCAGGTTAAAATCAAGGCTATTAAAAAACGGTTTTTCAGAAATCGATGCCCACGTGTACGCCCGGCATGTAATGCGCACCTTCCTTTTCAAATCCTACCCCGAAAACAGGCCCCAGGTGGAGGTTTCCCACTTCGAACTCATACGCCAGCTCGACATGCTGGGAAAACTGCCATTCGGATTCACCCTCCTCAACCAGCAGCAATGCGCCTGGTGCATAACCGAGAATCAGCCCTTTGAAAAGC
>JAHEKC010000099.1:7832-8533 GCA_024638565.1 Bacteroidota bacterium | reverse complement strand
GCATGTGGCCGGCCACCGAGAAGATATAGT
Source organism: Bacteroidota bacterium (assembly GCA_024638565.1). Classification (GTDB taxonomy): domain Bacteria; phylum Bacteroidota; class Bacteroidia; order AKYH767-A; family OLB10; genus JAHEKC01. Next base: position 8,503 of record JAHEKC010000099.1, on the reverse strand, counting down.
GCTTGTGTTCATCAAAGATGACTTCAAAACCCAGCCCGATACCGAACCTGTTTGCGTGGCCCAGCCCGCGGATATAATGAAGATGGAGGCCGGGGGCTGTTTCATCCTCTTCGGGTAAAAAGGCGATGCCGGTGGCCAGGCTTATCTCGTGGTGATGCGCGTGGTCATGGGTTTTGTTGTGATCATGTCCATCTTGTGCCACCGCGCAAAAGGTGAAACTGAACAGTGCGAGCAAGCAAGAAACAAACAAGCGCATTTTCAGGAAGCAGGGTTGCGCAATGATAAATAATATCAACGTAATTCACCATTCGTTATAACAAGAGCTTAAGTTGCGGAATGCAATTTAGGCTTTGCCCAGGCATTACCGCTATCACATAATGATGGGCGGCAGGATTTTATTGATGGTCACCTGATATAAACCAGGGAATGATCCTTCTTGTGACGTATTAGGTGCGATCGAACACCAGCGTCACGAAGACCGGGCGGTTTGAACCTTTTACGTTTCGGGTGGTATAGTGGTTGGGCCCTTTTGAGACGCCAGGCAGCCGTCCATGCAATTCGACACGGCAATCAGTTCCGGTAATCATGTACCGGACAGTGGCTTGTTCCGTCAAATCAAGAAAAACCTCCAGGTCAACATTTCCGCAGCCGGCCGTTGCCGTGAAATCGTG
>JAHEKC010000099.1:0-7822 GCA_024638565.1 Bacteroidota bacterium | reverse complement strand
GCGGATTGCGGCCATCAATATCCTGAATGCCCGAAGGCATGGATTGAAAAGGCGAACAGCATATACCACCGCCGCCGCATTCGTGGTAATCGTCTGGTTTTCGCTGGATGGATTCAGGCTGGGGCTGTGGAGGCCACCGAGGAGGTGGCATGCCAGGATCATATCCTGCAGGGAAGGCGGCGAAGGGTTGCCGCGCATGAAGCCCATCACGGCGGTCGCTGATGACCACGCATTTCCCGTTGTGCTGGCCGAATGTATTGGGATTGTATATCAGCGGATGGAAGGTAGTCCCCAGGGTAAAAGGCGGTACGGGAAGGCCGGGGTATGGTGTTTTGCATTTAACCTGGTCCCGTTAAAACAGTGCTGATAGAAGATGGCGCCTACTGGCAACTGACAGCATGGCTAACTAACATAATTGGTTAAACTGCCATGCAGAACCTGGAAATGGATGCCCGGCTTGCAGCGCTAATTTGGGAACAGGTTTGATCCACGGTACCAGCGATATGCGTGTTTGTATTTGCAAACCTGGCAAGATCGTTTACCGGGGCTCCATTTTCCGGACCAGGCAAGTCTCCTGATCTCATCGACGTCACTCGTCATTGCTGGGAGGCAAACAAACTGGTTTACCTTGGCTTTGTTTTATGACCATACCAGGACCGCGGTTTCGTTATGGCAAGGTACATTTGTCATTAAGTGACCCAAACCTGCCAGGCAATGTATAGATTGATTTTAACCCGTTACGCTGATGTGGATTCGTAGACGGGTTTTGCGATAAATTAACCGGTGAAGTCAGATTCCGGCGCTTTCAAAAGCATCAGTGGGGATCCGGCATGCATTTGCGGGGTATAACGGCTGACAGCCCTGGACCAACGAATCCGCCCCGGTTGAAATGCTTGTTGTATTTCCAGGAGTAGGGTCAAGTGCCTAGGACTTTATCCTTCGATAAAGGGAGACATAGAAACGCCAAGAAAAACAGGGTTACGGAGCTGGGAGCTTTTCGCTGCGATCTATCCGAAATGCGCGACCGGGTGATATCCAGGTTGTATGTCCGCCCAAAAGCCCGCGCCGGAATATCCAAGTTTTCCGGCCCGAATGACTCCGGTGAAATGCATAACGGCCATCCAAGTTAATCTCGCGCTTGGTTTCCTTGCGGATCTCTGGACATTTTATCAAACTCCCTGAAAGTGGCCATTCCGAATGCAACGAAGCAGGATGCGATGATAATGGTGAATATGATTAGATCAACGTTTTCCATCATTCTTTCCGTTTTTGATTGAGATATATTAGCAGGCAAAGGATGGTAGGAGACCAAAGCCCTACGAATATGGCTTTCATAGGTTGTTTTAGAAATATGAAATAGTACTCCGAAAGAAATATCAGCAGTACCGAGATTATGAGCAGAATGAGCTCCGAAGTTTTGAATCGCTTGAACATATGCTTATGATTATATGGGTAGATAGTATTCGTAATAGTGATTGGCGACACTGCTGCAATTAAAGTTTCAGGTTGCCTAGTCCGCCGTCTATGCCAATGACCTGGCCCGTGATCCATGCGCTTTGGTCATCAAGCAGGAATGTCGCCAGGCCTGCTGTTTCTGAAGGCTGGCCGATCCGTCGCAGCGGGTGACGGCCGGCTGCCGCTTTCCGTTTTGCTTCTGTGTTCAGCAGTCCGGCAGCCAGTGGGGTGTCGGTCAGGGAAGGGGCGATCACGTTAACCCGGATGCGATTCGGTGCCAGCTCGGCTGCGAGACTCCTGGCAAGACCCTCAACCGCCCCTTTGGCAGCTGCAATTGACGCATGGAACGGCATTCCCAGCTTCACGGCCACGCTGCTGAACATTACGATACTCGCTGTTCCTGCCTTTTTCAAGCTTGGGAGGGCTTGCTGGATCAGGCTGACTGCCCCGGTGACATTTTGCGTAAAATCGTCAGTGAAATCGCTGATGGTGAGCTTGTTAAAAGACTTTAACGTGATCGAGCCCGGGCAGTAGACAAGGCCATCCACCTTTTCCGGAAGTTTAAGGTCTTCAACATTTCCATGGACGGTATCGTGCTGGACATACTCAGCCTCAAGCTGCTCTATTTCAGGCGTTATACTCCTCGAAATCAATATCAGCTTAGCTTTTTTATTCAGTTTACGAGCGGTTTCCAGGCCGGCCCCGCTGCCGGCACCAGCTATTACAATTTGTTTCATCACATATTAAATTGCTTATAACCAAATGTTAACATGAAATGAAACAGCGTGCGTTAAATATTGTTTAACAAAACACAAATATAATTAAACAAAATCATTTCAATGGGAGTGTATCAGGCCTGGCATATGGCATCCGGATGGCGGCTTTAACTTGGTAATAGCTGTTAAGATCACCCACGGCTGCAATGCCGGCCCCCGCCAGATCCAAAAAGCCCTCGGGTCCTATTATCGCCGGTTCGATAAAAATATGCGCAACGCGCCCTATGACCAGCCTGGTGTCATTAATACGTATCTTTTTTTCCTCTTCAAAATGCAGGCCTATGCAGATCGGACTTCGTTTAACAAAAGGGGCTGGAAACGATGCCCCGAACCAGGGATCTAACCCACAGGCATCAAATTCGCTGACCTTTTCATCGAATTTCGCTGAAGTGAAGTGCGCCTTTTCGATCATTTCACCGGGTACGCCATTGATCGAGAAGCATTCCATGCGCTTGATATTTTCATATGTATGACGGCGTGTTTTGCCCACAGGTCGCATTATAAAACCGATGCAAGGCGGATTGGCACCAATATGAACGACTGAGTTAAATACCGCCACGTTCAAGCGTCCAGTTGTTGATACCGTACCGATTAGGTTGACCGGGCGTACACCGGAAATTCCGTTAATCAGATTTGCACGGTAACGCTTGTCTAGTTGTGCGATGTCAGAAGCACTTAGATGTCTCATACTCCAGCAGTAAAAAGAAATGTAGTAGCAGGCGCCAAAGTAAATACTTAAAAAATTACCGGATAATCCTATCTTCCCGTTCCGGCAGCGTGAGTTTGACCGACACTGGCCAGGTCCTGATGACCGTTTATGGAATGGCCATGCACAAAAGCCCTGTTATTTGATTTTCAACAGCCAAAACTGCATTAATTTCAGAGGTTCCAGGCCCTGTACGAATAACGGGACCATTGAGTTTTCATCAGCGCTACCAGGTAATATCGTGCAAGTGTCATTTTTATTATGTTTAACAACATGCCACTAAAGATCAAGCTTCGTGAAATCATTTTTGGGACCGAAACTTCATTGGGCAGGGGTTTCGACATTGCATTGATTATCGCCATTCTCCTGAGCGTGATGGCGGTTCTCATTGAAAGCGTTCCGTCAGTGGGTGAGGAGTATTCAGCCATGTTCCGGAATTTCGAATGGGTTATTACTATCGTATTCACCCTCGAATACCTATTGCGGATCTACATAGCCTATGACCGGAAACGATATGTGATGGGTTTCTGGGGAATTGTCGACTTGCTTTCAGTCCTGCCCGCGTATATCAGCCTGATCGTTTCTGGTTATCACTATCTCACGCTCGTCCGGATCCTTCGTTTGCTTAGGATATTCAGGATTTTGAAAATGATCCGGTTTATCAGGGAAATTGAAGTGCTCCTGGTCGCATTGCGAAACAGCGCCAGGAAAATTCTCGTGTTCCTTGCATGCGTATTCCTGCTGGCTATCATCCTGGGAACAGCAATGTACGTAGCTGAGAATCATACCAACGGCTTTACCAGTATTCCGCAGTGTATATACTGGGCCATTGTCACGATTACCACTGTCGGATACGGTGATATTGTACCGCTGACTAATGCGGGAAAGGTAATCGCATCGGTCATAATGCTTGTGGGCTATTCCATTATTGCGGTGCCCACGGGCGTCATTTCCGTTGAATTCGCCAGGACCATGGCAACCCTCCACAAGTGCTCTGCCTGCAAAAAAGCGGTATCAGGAGATGACATCTTTTGTCGGCACTGCGGTCAGAAGCAATGATCCCGGGCATTTAGCGAAAACGCCAGCTGACCCCTGTCAGCAGGTCATAGGTATGGTCGGGGACGCCTTCGACCGGGTGGGCGTCGAACGTATACTCACCCCTTACAGAAAAATCTAGGCGGTGGGTAAGCTTCAGGCTGAAAGACCCGCTGGCTGAAAGCCGGTAGTCTTCCCATTCCGTGATGGCGGGCTGGTAGTAAGCGATGAACCGGATCCCGAAGCGCTGCCACTTGCGTGCCAGGTTGAAATAGGTACTTATGCGGTGATCACGGTTGATGCGCCCCGTACCCTTCTCTTCCTCGTACTCGTACATGTACAACGTACCCACGAAGACGAAAACCTGGGTTTTGCGCAGGAATTGAATGCGGGGCCCCAGGCCGTTCAGCTGCCGCAACCGGATGCGTAGCACTTGGTCGAACTGTACCTGGGTGAATGCTTCGAGGGCAAGCACGCTGTCCATTCGTCGCTGGTACCGGAAATGCTGGAATCCCTTGTTCTCGAAATCGTCATCACCGGCGACGGTCTGCCTGAGTTCATTGGAAGAAAGCCAGGTACTTCGCCCGGCCCGATGCCGGACCAAAGAAGCGGCTGCCAGCCTGAAAAATGACTCATCACTTTTATTTGCCTGGAAATTCAGCTCAACGTTTCCATCCCAGCGGGCCGTATCGGCGCCCGGGATGCCGGAAATGCGTACGATCTGTGCAGCAGCGGGTAAGCCGAGCTGCAGTGCCAGCAGCGTCGACAGGATTCTTTTCACCTGCACAAAATTAAAACGGAATGGCGGCGATGCGGAGGTCAGCCGTTAGACTTTCTTAACCACGCCTGATAGGTCAGCTCGAACCGGATCTCGTCAGGCCCGTTCGAACCGGATTCCTTCCAGCCGGCCTTGCGGTAAAAACGTGCCGCGCGCGTATGGGGTTCCGTACCCAGCCAGAGCGTCGTATGGGACTGCCCGAAGTACCAGTTAACCATGATATCGTGAAGGGTGCGGCCAATCCCGCGGGACACCGATCCGGGTTCAACAAAGAGTGCCCAAATGTTGTATGTTTCCACGTTGACGATTGCGAAACCGAAGACGCTGTCACCGCTAATGCATACCCATCCTTTTCCGGAACGGGTGATATGCCGGAGTACGTCACTGTGCGTGACCTTCCCGGGGTTGGAAAGCCTGTTCTCAGGTACGGAAGCCCTGACCTGCTGCATCTGCGGGATATCGCCTGCATGCGCCTCCCTGTAACTATATGGCATGAGATCTAATGGTCTTGGCTGCCACCGGACAGCAGGTCCACGCGCACATCCAGCTCGTAAACGGTTTCCATGTGCGCACAGGTATCCCGCATGGCCTCCCGGAACTTTTCGCCTTCCTCGCGCGATACCGTTCGCGCACGGGACCAGGTTTCGCGGTCGGGCCAGAAGGCATAGGCAATGTACAGGCGGCTGCCGGCCTTGTGCAGCCGGGAGCCGTGGCTGCCCTCGTGTGCACGGATAAAACGGGTGAGGGCAGACCAGGCGGACTCGAAGCGGTCTTCCATGCCTTCATGCACGGAAAAGGAATATATCACGGCGAACATGATTCAGGTTTTACGACCGGCCATACACGAATGCCAGGTTGCAGCCCAGCCTTGAACGGTTTCGCTTCAACGCACTCATGCATTGCCGTTGGACCCGGACAGCATTTCCGACAACTTTTCGCCACCCTTGATCCCAAAATCCAGCGTCCGGATCGGGAACGGGATGGTAATCCCATTCTGGTCGTAGGCTTGCTTGAGGGCCATGACACCCTGGTGCAGCGCTTCCAGGTATTCGGCCTGCCGGGTGCCGTTCTTTACCCAGTACCTGATGACGAAGTTGATCGAACTGTCCCCGAATTCCCGGAAGAAGAATTCAATTTTCCTTTCATGGTCTGCTGCCTCGACTCCCTCGATGGCCTTCATGGTAACATCCCGTACCTTCCGGAGATCTTCCCCGTAAGAGATGCCGCATTGCAGGTCGACCCGCCGCTTGCCGGTTTTGGTATAGTTGGTAATCGGGTTTCCCAGCACCATTTTATTCGGTACGGTAACCAGTTGCCCCTCCGGGGTATGTACTTCCGTGGCGCGCAAGCTGAGATGCTGCACGGTGCCGAAGATGCCGTTCGTTTCCACCAGGTCACCCACGCGGATGGGCCGCTGGAGGGACATGATAAATCCAGAAAGGAAATTGGCCATGATGTCCTGAAAGGCGAATCCGAGTGCCAGGCCGATGATCCCGGCGCCCGCCAGGAGGGAGGTGACGGTTTTGTCAAGGTTGAGGACCGAGAGTGCCACGAATGTTCCCACCGTGACAATGATCAGGTAGATGGTCTTCGACGTAAGGTTAATCAGCGCTTTGTTGTCCGAAATACGCGGAAGTACCCGCAGGAGGCCCCGCCGTACCATCTTTCCGATCAGCACGAATCCGAGAAGGACCAAAGCGGCCACTGCGAAATTCGGCAGCATCTCGATGAAATTCTCGAGCCACAGCACAAGCTTCTTCGAAATCAGTTCGTAAGCGTCGTTCACCGTTACTGTTATCGTATCCATAGCTACAAGCCTTTAGTCAATTCTTATAAATAACGCTGCCACTTATGGCAATGTCCTGGTCTGCCGGGCAAAAATAACGAATCAAATCAAGGAACCGCAAGCGGAAATTCCATGATCAGTTGTCGAGCGAATCGTATGTTATAAAGTCGCCGGCATACCCGTCAAATAGGTTTTCATTTCTTAAAAATTCATACTCGCTTTCATCCTTGTAATAGGGATGACACATGATCTCGATAACCCTGTATCGTGCGCCCAGGAAAGCAAGAGCCTTTTCGGATATAAACCGGCCGTCGAGGGTCCGGATGTCCGTGAAATAATCAGGCGTTTTGAAGCGCAAGCGCAGCAGCCGGTTAACCACCTTTCTCATGCCGGCCCGCTTCCCGTGTCCCGTGTCATGATCATACCTCCTGACCGGACGGGCATACCGGATATACCGGGCACGGGTAGAGGTGAGGAGTGCGAGCAGTGCTGCGGGTGAAGACTGGAACACATGATTATGCGCGTCTACATGTGCGGGATACCTGCCGAACCGTTCCCTGAACCATTGCACCTGCAAATCGATTTCCTGCCGCAGCGAGGCAACGAACTTCAGGCTTGCTGCCGTGCCCAGGCGCTCCCGGAAGTCGGAAAAGTGGTTTTGCGCATCCACGAGCGGACTGCCGTGCAGCCTTTCGTTAAGCGGGCTACCGGTTGTCAGGTTCAGGTGCAGGCCAATGCGGGAAATTAAATCCGGTTTTCGGTCACAGATTAAATCCGCCGCCGTTTCCGAATATCCGGAATTCACCATGAAAGAGGTGCTGGAAATACGGTTCGCGGAAAGCAGCTCCAGGTTCAGGTCCGTATGCCGCTTACTGGCGCCGCAATCGTCGGCGTTAAGAATGATCTTCATGGCGGGCAGGCACTCGCTTCCCGCCAAAGGTATGCGATTCGGTCAGTACCAACCGGGACTTCAGTCCTGAACCCTGATGCAGATATCCACCACGTGCTTGCCGTCGGGGTCCTTGCCCGGGTCGTTCCGGTACGATTCATACATCGGTCCCGGGGCAGGCTGCAAGCCCTCCGCTCCCATGAAACTGAATACCTCATTCCAGGAGGATTCATACTGGGCGGGTGTAATCGTAAACGATCCCACCACGTAGGATCCTTCCGGCAACTCCATGATCCGGATCCCTTCCGTGCCCGTGGTGCCTTCCGGAACCGTGAATCCCACACTGATGCGGTGTTTTTCGGGCGCTACTTTTTTGGGATTATCATAGTACACGGAG
>JAHEKC010000098.1 GCA_024638565.1 Bacteroidota bacterium | reverse complement strand
TATTAATAAGGCGGCCTGATTCAATCCCTGACGGGCGGCGGTTTAAGGACCGGCCGCACACGTTGGTGGTGATTATTCCTTGCTGTCGCACGGCGTTCAGCGGCCGGCAGCAACAGTGCTTCCCTGCATGCATGCGAGCAGCAGCCTTCCATTTCACCGGCGCACTCCGCGCACTGGATAAACAGCAGGTGGCAGGCTTCGTTGGCGCAGTTGACATGTGTATCGGCCTTCCTGCCGCACTGGTGACAAGTGCTGATCACATCATCCGTAATGCGCTCCCCGAGCCGTTCGTCGAACACGAAATTCTTTCCGATAAATTTCGATGGAAGGTCGTGCTTCCTGATAGCCCTTGCATACGTGATGATACCCCCGTACAGCTGGCTCACGTCCCGGAAACCGTTATGCCTGAAATAGGCGCTCGCCTTTTCACAACGGATGCCACCCGTGCAGTACAGCAGTACTTTTTTGTCTTCCGCACCACGTGCCATGCCAACCGCTTTCGGCAATAACTCACGAAAGGTATCTGCCCCCGGGCACAGCGCCCCGTCAAACCTGCCTACTTCGCTTTCGTAATGATTGCGCATGTCGATGACCATGGTGTCCGGATCTTCGAGTGCACGGTTGAAGGCTTCCGCATCCAGGTGCCGCCCGACATTCGTCACGTCGAACGCGTTATCATCGAGTCCGTCGGCGACAATCTTCTTCCGGATGCGTACAATCAGTTTCAGGAAAGATTTTCCTTCCTCCACCGCGAAATTCAGCCTGATGCCTTTCAGCTTTCCGTTGTCATCCAGCATCCGGCGCAATGCGTCCAGCTGTTGTTCCGGTACGTTAACCTGGGCATTGATGCCTTCATGGGCCAGGTATATCCTTCCTAGTACGCCGATGGAATCGAGTGCACTGTACAGGTGGTTCCTAAAGACATCCAGATTTGAAATGCGCACATACCTGTAAAAGGACAGTGTGACGCGCCTGAAATCTTCCACCTCCAGCCTACGAAGCAGGTCTTCCTTGCTGTATTTGTTGTGCAGTCGCATGGCAGAATGAAGAAGGGTCATTTTCCGGACCCGGAAACGCAAAAAACCCTAATACTTGCGCCTGTTCCTGACCAGGATGATCACGCCCACTCCCGCGAGTACGTAAGGGATGGACATCAGGTACAGAATCCCGTTGTTCAGGCCCCTGCCAATTTCATTTTCGCCGTTGCGGATATTGGATTCCGCGTTGGCACGGCACATGGCACACTGGCCGCTTGCAGCTCCGGACAGCAACAGCAGTGCTGAAGCTGTAAACAAGATGGTCCTGAGGCGTTTCACACGGCAAAGCTAATAAATTATCCTCCTGCATTGAAAAGTACCGTTTTGCTTTGGCTTCGCTTGGCGTGGCACCTGTGTCACCTGGTTAAAGGTTTGGCCGACAGGTGCATGGGCGCAGACCGGCAGCGGGCCTGGCAGGGCTAAAACTGGTAATAGGGGGAAATCATAAAATATACCACCACACCTGTGATGGCCACGTACAGCCACATGGGAAAGGACCACCGCACCACTTTCCGGTGCCGTTTCACCTGGTTGGTCAGGCCCAGGTAAAATGACATAAGCACGATGGGAAATACGACGGCAGCCAGTATAATATGTGATACCAGGATCACCAGGTAGAGGGTACGCAGCGGATGGTCTGACGGAAACTTTGTTTCCACGCCGAAGGAATGCCAGGTCACATAGGATACAAGGAAAAACCCGGAGAGGACAAAGCATGCGATGTTCAGCTTCTTATGCATGGCGATATTCTTTCTCCTGATAAACCAGAATGAAACCAGCAACAGCAGGGCGGTGGTTCCGTTCACCGTGGCATTGAAGCCAGGCAGGAGTTTCACAAACTCCGGAATATAGTCTGCCCGGGGTAACCGGGACAACACCACGATCACGCCCAGCACGACCACGGAAAATACCATGATGGCACTAAATATTTGTTTTTCCTTTTTACGGTCCTGCTCGTTCATTGGACTCACGACCCGGAGCTTTCCCTTTCGTACTCCATCCTCAAAACATCGATTTCATCTATCAGGCGATTCACCTCGAAGGGATCCGTTCCATCATAATAACCCCTGATACGGCTTTCCTTATCCAGCAAGACGAACATTTCACTGTGAATGAAATCACCGGGGCCGCCGTCGCCTTCCACGGCAGTAATGAAATAAGATTTGCGCGCAAGGTCATATATCGCTTTCTTGTCTCCCGTGGCGAAATACCATTTGCCTTCCATGGCATCATACCGCCTGGAATATTCAAGCAGTGCTTCCGCCGTATCCCGGACCGGATCCACGGAATGGGATAGGATGAGCACCTCAGGATCATCGGCATACGCGTTCTGGACCCTGCGCAACTGCGTACTCATGTCCGGGCAGATGGTCCGGCAGGTGGCAAAGAAGAAATCAGCCACCACGATATGCCCGCGGAACCTGTCTGCGGTAAGCGTACCACCCTGCTGATCTATAAGTGTAAAGTCAGGAATCGAATGGTACACGGTATCCGTTCCGCCTGCGGTTCCCGTGGCGGCGTGCTTCGGTCCGTATATGTCGAGTGACCTGTATTTGTGCTCCCCCCGGATCAGGAGCAGGTAGAAAATGCAGGGCAGAAGCAGGATTCCGCCTACAATGAGAATTTTTCTTGGGGTACGCATGGGTCATGGTCCGCCATTGCGGCACATGGCAAAAATAGGAAATGGCCCGCGGCCTAGTCGATAAGGTTCAGGTATACGCCTTCGGCAAGCGCAATGAATATCAGGTAAACGATCAGGACAAATGGCAGCAGGATCGTGTATCTGAAGGAAAACTTCTCGTGGAACAGGTGCATGAAGAAACCCACGATATAACCGGCCTTGACAATGGTAAGCACCACGAAAATCCACTGGAGCACATCCTTGGAGAGTGGCGCGAAGGCAATGGCCACTTCGAAAATAGTCACGAACAAAAGAATCCAGAAAGTGCGCCAGATGACCTTTTTGGCCTTGGGTACTTCATGTTCCTCGACATACTGGTTGTGGATGTCGCCGGTATAATATCCCTTGGGTTGATGCTGATCTGACATGCGCGCTGCGAAAATTTTAAACCAGGTAAAAGAAAGTAAATACAAATACCCATACCAGGTCCACGAAGTGCCAGTAAAGGCCGGTTTTCTCGACCTGTTCATAATGCCCCCTTCGGGCATAGACCCCATTGAGCACATTGATCAGTATAATGATATTGATCACCACCCCGGAGAACACGTGGAACCCGTGAAATCCAGTAATGAAGAAAAAGAAGTTGGCGAACAAGGGTGTGTCCCCGTATTCATTCTCCACGAGGTTGGCGCCCCTGATATTTTTCTGGGCAGACGCGACTAACCGTTCCGCCTCGGCCCCGGTGACCTCCGTTCGTTCATAGTTTTCCCAGAAGAACAGGGATCCGGGCGCGTAGTTGTCCGTGCGCGCGAACCGGCCATCCTCCAGGATATAGGCGCCCTTGTCGGAGCCGACGATGAAGTGGTACCATTCCCAGGCCTGGGACCCCAGGAAAATAAAGCCCCCTACAATGGTTAAAATGAGCCAGAAGGCCACGCCGCGGTTATTGCGCCGGTGCCCCTCTTCCACGGCCAGGACCATCGTCACTGAACTCATGATGAGGACGAAAGTCATAAACGCCACGTATGCCAGCGGTACATTTCCGTGGATAAACGGGAAATGGGTAAACACATCACCAGGCGCAGGCCAAATGTCTGTGAACCTGTGCCTTAGGGCCCCATATGCGATGAGCAGCGCTGAAAAGGTGAAGGCATCCGAGATCAGGAATATCCACATGAACATCTTACCCCAACTGACGTTGAAAGGCGAAATCCCGCCTCTCCAAACAGATGCGGGTTTGGCAGTGGCTGCTGTCGACATACTACAAGCTTAAAAGGTCAGGTTTGGTCAGGTTCAGGTCTTGGCCCGGTGAGCGGAACAAGTGCAAATATTTGATTTTTTTTCTGATTTCCAAATAACCTGTCTCATTATTCCCCTTACCTCATGACGAGCAGGAAGACGAACAGGTATATCCAGAGAATATCGAGGAAATGCCAGTAGATGGCGCATAGCTGCACCTGTATGTTGCGGTTGGCCGTATAACGGCCCCGTATGGCCCGTACGGTCACATACAGCAGGTACAGCAGCCCGCCGCCCAGGTGAGCCAGGTGCAGGGCGGTAATGACGTACATGAATGAACCCGACGGGTTGCCCACGAAGTATACCCCCTGGTCGACCAGCACCGACCATCCCAGGAACTGGGTAAAGGCAAATGCCAGCCCGAGCCCCAGCGTGATGAGGAGCCCGGTCAGCAGCTGCTGTGGCCGCCCCGCCCGGATGGAGCGAAGCGCATAATGCATGGTGAGGCTGGAGACCAGCAGGAATGCCGTGGAGAAGTAAAATGCGCGTGGCAACTCGAAAACCAGCCAGTTGCCCTCTGCCTGCCGGACAATATAGGCGCTTGTCAGTCCCGCGAACATCATGATCATGCTCACGATGGCGATCCAAAGGACCATCTTGGACGAATGAATCTTGGTGTAAGTTTTTTCCTCCGGGGCAGGTGCGGTCATGGGTTGCATGGTGATTCCAGTCAGGCTTTGTCAAGCACGAGTGCGATCATGACCACCGGGAGGTACAGGATCGACATGAACATGACCCGGCGTGCAGCAGCATCCGAGCAGGTGCGGTACAACTGTACCGCGTAAACGGTAAAGGCCAGCCCGGCACAGGTAATGACGATGGCCGAAGCCAGGCCTGAAAATCCGAACAGGTATGGCATCATCCCAACCGGTATGAGGCTGATGGTATAAGCCACCACCTGGAATGCGCTGGCGCGCGATTTCCCGCTCCTGGAAGGCAGCATGTGGAAACCCGCTTTGCGGTATTCCTCATCCTGGGACCAGGCGATCGCCCAAAAATGCGGGAACTGCCAGAAGAACTGCAAGGTAAACAGCAGCCAGCCGCCGAATCCCAGTTCCCCGGTGGCGGCCACCCACCCGATCAGCGGCGGCATGGCACCTGGAATGGCCCCAATGAAAACGGAGAATGGCGTAATCCGCTTCATGGGGGTGTAGGCAAATGCGTAGGTGAACATGGCAATCATACCCAGGATCCCGCAGAGGAGGCTGACGTAGCTTGCCAGCAGCCAAATGCCAGTAAGCCCGAAGGCCATGCTAACGGCAAGGGCCTCGCTTACGCTCATGCGGCCGTCAGGCAATGGCCTGTTGCGGGTCCGTTTCATAAGCTTATCCGGCTCCCGCTCGAATACCTCATTCAGCGCATTGGCCGCCCCGGTGACAAGGAAGCCGCCGAGGGACAGCAACATGAACTGCCCCCAGTCGATCGCGCCCCGGGTGCCGAACAGAAATGCGAATGCAGCCGAGAAGACCACGAAAAGCAGGAGCTTGAACTTAACAAGTACCCCGTAATCGTAGAGCTTGCTGAAAATCCTTGGTTTCGATATGATTAGTGCCTTGTCCAAAAAGCAGAATTGGAGGTGGGCAAATTTATGGAAAATGGCCCAATCCCGGAACCCAAATTGATCGATATCAGGGTCTGAAGCCCAGCAGGCTACGCACTTCCTGCATGGTCTTGCCTGCGCTCTCCCGGGCTTTTTCCCGTCCAAGGTCGATGACCCGGTCAATGTGCTTGATGTCCGCAGCCGTATCCCGGATCTGTTCCGAAAGCGGTCGGATGAACCGGATCATATCCTCTGCCAGCTGCTTTTTCATGTCTCCGTAACGGATGGAGCAGTCATTGTATTTATCGTCGAAGTGCTTCACGGTCTCTTCCGTTGAAACGAGCTTCAACAGGGTAAAGAGATTTTCAATGACTTCCGGTTTTTCCTGGTTGGGCTTCTCCGGCCCGGCATCGGTTACCGCGCGCATGACTTTCTTTTTGACCGATGCATCATCTTCCGAAAGGAAAATGGCGTTGCCGGCACCTTCTGACTTGCCCATTTTCCCGGATCCGTCCAGGCCGGGCACCTTGACAAGCTTCTTCCCGAAATTGAATGCGACCGGTTCCGGGAAGAATCCTTCCCGGTACATCCTGTTGAAGCGGTTTCCAAAGGTGCGGGTCATTTCCAGGTGCTGTTCCTGGTCCTTGCCCACCGGCACCTTGTCAGCACGGTGAATGAGGATGTCGGATGCCATCAGGACCGGATAGGTAAGCAGCCCGGCATTGATGTTGTCCGGCTGCTTCCTGATCTTCTCCTTGAAGGTGGTTGATCTTTCCAACTCACCCGCATAGGCATGCATGTTGAGCAGCAGGTAAAGTTCTGCGGTTTCCGGTAAATCACTTTGCACGTATAAAGTGCACTTGTCCGGGTCCAGGCCGCAGGCAAGGTATTCGGAAAGCACTTTACGCACGCTGGCCCGCAGGTCGCCCGGATTCGGGTGGGTAGTCAGGCTATGGTAATCGGCAATAAAGAAAAAGCAGTTATGGGTCTCCTGCATCTGCAGGAAGTTTTTCATGGCCCCGAAATAGTTTCCCAGGTGCAGCCTGCCCGTGGGCCTGATACCGCTTACCACCGTTTCCATGGCGGCAAAAGTAATGTTTCGGTCACAGTTCACCGGGCATGAACTGGCAACTTCGCCGTATTTTCGCCAGGTGTCGAAGTACCTGCTCATCCCGCTTCAGCTGGCCTGGCGTTTCTGGTTTTACATCCATGCCGCGGTGGTGGTAATTGTATTTTACCCCGTTTATTTTGTGTTGCTGCAACGCAAGAAATGGTTTACGCACGTGTTTGAATTGTACAAGGTATGTGCGCGTATCATGATGTTCAATGCCGGAATCTTCCCGCGTATCCTGAAACACCGGCTTCCGCCTCCGGGCAGGCCTTTTGTCATTTGCCCCAATCATGTGTCCTACCTGGATATCGTCACCACGTACATTGCCATTCCAAGATATTTCCATTTCATCGGCAAGGCTGAATTGCGTAACATTCCCCTTTTCGGGCATTTCTTCAAGGAGATGAACATTCCCGTGGACCGGGGAAGCATCATGTCATCGCACCGGGCCTACAAACGGTCGCAGGAAGACATGGACCGCGGGATCAGCATTGCCATATTTCCCGAAGCCACCATTCCGGAGATTGCACCCAGGCTCAAGACATTCAAGAATGGTGCGTTCAAGCTGGCGATCGACAAGCAGGTGCCGATCGTTCCGGTGGTGTACCTGGACAACTGGAAGATCATGCCGGACAGAATCCTGAAGCGCATGCATGCCGGACGCCCCGGCGTGACCCGGATAGAGGTACTCGATCCGGTGGAGACCACCGGACTGACTGCGGCGGACACGGACGCCCTCAAGAAAAAGGTGTACCACCTGATGGACGAATGCCTGCGAAAGCACCGTATTTATACCTGATGGGGTGATATTTTCGCATTCCCGGCATCAGGCGTACCCGTCGAGTACAGCAGACACCTGGCCCGCGTAACCGCCCCCAAACAGGTTTACGTGAACCAGCAGCGGGTACAGCTGGTGGATCCCCACCCTTTCCTTCCACCCGGGCAAAAGGGGAAAGGCTTCATTATAACCGTTGTAGAATGGATCGTCGAAACCGCCGAAAAGCAGGGTCATAGCGATATCGGTTTCCCTGAATCCATAGTACACCGCCGGGTCAATCAGCCATGCTGCCCCGTCAGGTCCAGTCATGAAGTTCCCGCTCCAAAGGTCACCGTGCAACAGTGCCGGTGATTCGCCTGGCACCAGCCCGGGCAGCCTGTCGATAAGTTTATCGATGCGCTTCATCAGGGAGGCGTCCAACCGTGACCCGGCCAGTGCCAGTAAAGCCTGTTTCCGAATACGTTCTTCAACGAGAAACCGGATCCCGTCATTCAGCGACTCATTGCATTGCGGCAGCGAGCCAATGTAGTTGTCATGGTCCAGTCCGAAGGTCTCATGCGTGCACCGGTGCTGGGTAGCCAGTCCGTGCCCGAAAGCCTGGAAAAAGTCCTTGCTTCTCCTGGCAGGTTCCAGCCATTCCAGTACAAGGTAATCACGTCCTTCCGCGGTATGCAATCCGATGACTTCCGGAACATGGATGGCCCCGGCCGTCCGGAGCAGTTCCAGCCCCCTGGCTTCCGCGGATAACATTCCCGGGTATTCGCTGGCACTGTTTGATTTGATAAAAAAGGTTCCCGTACCGGTCTTCGCTTTTTGCGCATCGTTAATACAACCACCGCCCACCGGCTTCAGTTGGCGTATGTCGGCCTTTGTTCCGGTCATCCGTGTAAGCATATCCGATATTATATCCTGCATGCCGGGCATGGCGTGAAGATAACCAACACCTGCGCGAACCGTACCCGCATTCGTATCTTCGCCTGGTACATGTACGAATTCAAAGGCTCGTTGCCTGACAAGCTGCCCGGTGCCGGCACCACTATATTCGCGGTCATGTCCGGCCTTGCGAATGAATGCGGTGCCATCAACCTTTCCCAGGGCTTTCCCGGTTTCCCCGTAGCACCTGAGCTGATCGATCTGGCGCACCGGAAAATGCGGGAAGGATTCAACCAGTATGCCCCGTTACCCGGCATCAGGCCTTTGCGCGCGCGAATCGCCGATAAGATGAAACGGCTTTACGGTGCCGACTATGACGTCGACACGGAGATTACCATCACGGCTGGCGGTACGCAGGCCATATACACCGCCATCACGGCGGTGATCGAAAGCGGGGATGAGGTTATCGTATTCGAACCGGCATACGACTGCTATGTCCCGGCGGTAGAGCTGGCAGGTGGAAAGGCTATTCATTTTCATCTGCAGGAACCTGACTTCAGTATTGACTGGGATGCCGTACGGAAGGCCATCACATCACGAACCCGGATGATCCTGCTCAACTCACCGCAAAATCCCGCCGGTTCGGTATTGGGCAAGGCAGATATTGACGCACTCAAGTCCGTCACGGAAGGTACCGACATCCTGATCCTGAGCGACGAAGTTTATGAACATGTGATATTTGACGGGCATGAACATCTGAGCATGGCACGGTATCCGGAGCTGGCAATCCGGAGTTTAATCGTTTTTTCGTTCGGCAAGACATACCATGCCACAGGCTGGAAAGTGGGATACCTCCTTGCCCCTGCAGCCATTACGGCTGCATTCAGAAAAATACACCAGTTCAATGTATTCGTGGTGAACCACCCGCTACAGCAGGCACTGGCGGAATACATGAATGATCCGTCCCATTACGAAGAGTTGCCTGCATTTTACCAGGAGAAGCGTGACGCGTTCCTGTCTTACATGGAAGGATCACGTTTCGTCCCGCGCCCCTGCAAAGGATCCTATTTTGCCTTGTTCGACTATTCCGCCATCAGCGACGAGCCCGATACTGAATTCGCCAGGCAGCTGACCAGGGAGCATAAAGTCGCTTCAATCCCCGTTTCGGTATTTTATAAAAATCCGCCACGGCAAAACCTGCTGCGGTTTTGTTTCGCAAAAGACAACGACACGTTGCGTGGGGCGGCAGAAAGACTGAAGAAGGTATGAGGGATAAAATAAAAGTCACACTTGTGCAAACATCGATAACATGGGAGGACCGGGATGCGAACCTGGCATCCCTGGAGCGCAGCATCAGGGCCATCCGCGCAGGAAGCACGGACCTGATTGTTCTTCCCGAGATGTTCACAACGGGCTTTTCCATGGATGCCCGTGCACTGGCGGAATCGATGCAGGGACCTGCGGTAAGGTGGATGCGTGCCATGGCCATCGCAAAGCGGGCCGCCGTGTGCGGCAGCCTGATCATATCGGATAAAGGCCGCTATTACAACCGGCTGGTGTGGATGGGTGCGGACGGAAAGTCACGCACTTATAATAAACGGCACCTGTTCAGCATGGCCGGGGAAGAAAAGATCTATACTGCAGGCAAGCGGAAACTCACCGTAATGCTGAAGGGATGGGTCGTATGCCCGTTTGTTTGCTATGACCTGCGGTTCCCGGTATGGACCAGGGCCACGGGCAGGCAGACCTGCGACCTGATGATATTCGTAGCTAACTGGCCTGAACGCAGGCGGCATGCGTGGAACCAGCTGCTGGTGGCGCGGGCCATCGAAAACCAGTGTTTTCTCGCCGCTGTCAACCGTGTGGGCATCGACGGC
>JAHEKC010000097.1 GCA_024638565.1 Bacteroidota bacterium | reverse complement strand
TCGACATGAAAAAAAGACCCAGGAGCCTCCGCAAGACAACGTATATACGTGTATGCCCGGAATGCGGGCACAAGCTCGTGCGGATGGAGGGCGAAGCCCAGCACTATTGCCCGAACGAGGCTGAATGCCCCCCGCAGGTCATCGGCAGGATCATTCATTTCACCTCGCGAAAGGCGATGGATATCGAAGGCCTGGGCAGCGAGACGGTGGAATTGCTTTACAGCAACAATCTGCTTCTTGACGTTTCAGACATATATAAGTTACGGAAGGAACAGCTGGTGCCGCTGGACCGGATGGCGGAAAAATCAGCCGCCAACCTGATCAGGGGTATCGAAGAATCCAAAGAAGTGCCGTTCGAAAGAGTATTGTTCGCGCTCGGGATCAGATACGTGGGAGATACGGTGGCCCGCAAGCTGGCCCGCCATTTCAAGGAGATTGAGGCGCTCCGCACGTCATCCCCTGAGGTGCTTGAACAGGCACCCGAGGTCGGAAAGAAGATCGCGGGCAGCATCCGGGCGTTTTTCGATGACCCGGGGAACAACCGTGTCATCGGGGAATTGCAGAAGGCGGGGCTCAAGTTCACGGTCGATGAAGACCGGCTCCGGTCCGGGGATAAGCTCAGGGGAATGACCATTGTCGCGACGGGAACCCTGGAAGGATTCAAACGTGACGAGATCAAGGAGGAGATCGAACGCAACGGGGGCAAGGCCGCCGGTTCCGTGAGCGCCAGGACGAGCTATGTCCTCGCCGGCGCTGACCCTGGGGAAAGCAAGATCAGGAAAGCAGAATCACTGGGTATTCCCGTGATCAGTGAAAAGCAGTTCCTCAAAATGATCGCTTAGCCGCTGCCTGCCGGAAAGCGGTCTTTATTACCTTTGACCCCCGACCTGACCCTATGGCAAGAAAACTCAAGGACAAGCTTGCCGGCTACCTTCTGTTGCGCAAGCAACTGGAAGGCAAGAGAACCAGGGAAGCCGTGCCGTTCGAAAAGGCTGAACGAATCGGAATCCTGTATGACTCGACGAACGAAAGACATTACCTGATCATTAAAAAGCTTGTCAAGGAAATCCGGGACCAGCACAAGGAAGTGCTGGCGCTGGGCTACTACGACCGGCGGGAACTGCCGGCTGCCAGGTTTGCCAAACTCGGGCTCGATTTCTTTACGCGTAAATCCGTGAACTGGATCCGGAAACCCAGCCATACAGTGGTGAACAATTTCATCAATACCAGGTTCGACATCCTGATATGCCTGAACATCGAAAGCTGTTTTCCGCTGAAGTATATCAGTGCCAGAACTCCGGCCCGGTTCAAGATCGGCAGATGGGACAGGCGCAACGAACCTTATTGCGATATGATGGTCCATGCGGATGCCGGCCTCAGTATGGGAAAGTTCGTGGAACAGGTTTTACATTACCTCAAATTGATAAAGCATGATTCGCTACAGCAAGCTTAAAGGGACGGGCGTTGCCATGGTGACCCCGTTTCACAAGGACGGAAGCATGGATTTTAAAGGGCTGGAGCGGCTGATCGAATCCATAATCGCCGGCGGGGCGGATTACCTCGTACTCATGGGCACCACCGGCGAGTCTGTGACGCTTAACAAGGACGAGAAGGTGGCGTTGCTCGATTTCACGAAAGAAGTGAACGACAAGCGCCTGCCGCTGGTACTCGGAATTGGGGGCAACAACACCCAGGAGGTGCTGAATTCAATCGAGGCGTTTGACCTGGGCCTTGTGGATGCCATCCTTTCCGTGACACCTTATTACAACCGTCCCACCCCCCGGGGACTATACCTGCATTTCAAGACCATTGCCAATGCATCACCCTTGCCGGTAATCCTATACAATGTCCCCTCGCGCACGGGCACCAATATGAGCGCGGACACCACGCTCGACCTTGCACATGACTTCGAAAACATCATCGCCATCAAGGAGGCGTCAGGAGATATCAACCAGGTGATGCATATCCTGCGGGACCGGCCTGCAGGGTTCCTCGTGATATCGGGTGACGACAACCTGACCTACCCGTTCCTGGCGCTGGGTGCCGACGGTGTCATCTCCGTGGCCGCCAATGCCTTTTCAAGGGACTTTTCCAACATGGTGCGGTATGGCCTGAAGGGGCAGTATGACAAGGCAAGAGAACTTCATTTCCGTTTCCTGGATATATTCAGGCTGCTGTTTGCCGAGGGGAATCCCGGAGGGATCAAAGCCGCGCTCAGCGCGCTCAAGATCTGTGATATTCACGTACGCCTTCCCCTTGCACCCGTCAGCAAGAGCCTCCAGAACAGGATTGGCGAAACCATCAGGCAAAATTTCCAGGTGATAAAATAGCCGGCCCCTACCCGCGAATGATGCGGATCTTTCCTTTTCCGGTTTGGCATGATTCCAGGGCTTCCAGGAGCTTGTCGGTGCGCCCCTTCCTGACCTCGATCCGGTAACGGCATTCGGCATCCAGGTTGCTTGAAAGGACATTCGCTTCATGGCGATGAAGCGTTTTCAGGAATCCATCCAGCATCTCGTACGGCAGAACCGCTTCCAGCCGGGTCTGCAGGTACCGTGCTTCCGTACCTGCATGGGCGAGGGCGGCGGCAGCTGCCTCCCGGTAAGCTTTCGAAAGGGCGGGCAGGCCCAGCTTCCGGCCGCCGTAATACCGTGAGACGATGACAAGGACATCCGTGATGCCGGCTGCCTCGATGGCGGAGCGGATAGGCGGCCCGGCGCTTCCGCGCGGCTCACGCGCATCGCTGGCGCGGCCGTTTCCCGGCAGGGCGGCAAACCGGCAGGCATAACAATGGTGCGTGGCACGTGCATGTTCCCTGCGTGCCGCCGCCAGCGCACGCCGTACGTCTTCCTCCACTGAAACGCCAACGGCCCGCGCACAGAACCTGCTGCCCCGCTCCCGGAGGAGCGCCTGGCCGGCATGGCGCACCGTGGTATAGCGGTCCGGATCAGCCAAGGCTCCCTGACAACATGATGATGGCGATAACGGACAACCCCATGCCGGCCAGCTGCCACCCGGTGAGCGCTTCCCTGAACAGCGCGCGGGCCGCCACCACAGCCAGCACCACCACCCCGGCATTCAGGGTTATAAACACAACGGCGCTGGAAGCGCCGGGCATGTGCAGGCATTTAAAAAGGAAGAACAGGGAAAAAAAGTTGACCACCCCGAAAGTGGCACCCCACAGCCATTCCCTGCCTGCGGGTGCCTTCCGCTTCCATGCGCGGAAAACGGCAAATGGCAGCCCGGCCATTCCGGCAGCCAGGAACACCATTCCCATCACAGTGAACATGCCATGTTCTGACAGGTGGCTGTGCTGGGTGTATTTAACCGAGGTGTCAGCCAGCCCGCTGCCAGCGAAAACGGCCACGGGAAGCCACACCCGGCGCCCGGGCTTCCGCAAGGAAACGCGGCTCCTGGAGACCATCAGGTATACCCCTGCGAGGGCAAGCAGGATGCCGCCCCACGTAGCAAGGTCTGCGCGCTCCCCGTAGTAACCCAGGCCGGCCAGCACCGGGATGACGACAGACATCTTGGCGGCCGTGGTGGTGACGGCCAGCCCCCGTTCACGCGTGCTGGCGGCAATAAGCATGAACACCGTGAAAAACAATATTCCGGTAACCACCGGCGCGGCGGACTGCGTGGCCGGAATATTATCTGCCGCGGGCGGGGCAGCCAGAAACGACAGGGCAGCGGCGAACAGGTAATTCAGCACGATGGCATGCAACCTGTCGATGCCGTACATGGACAGCCACTTGAACATGGTAAACAGCATGGCCGCGGAGAGGGCGGCAAGCGCCAGGAATAAGAGCATGTTACCTGTAAAAAATGTCCAGCGTATCGGTGCCGACGGTGTCGGACCTGTAAATGCTACCGGCCACCCGCGGAGCGCGAAGCCCGTCTTGCAGCAGGGTTGTGCCGGTAAACCTTCGGATCTCGTCCCAGCGGCCTGACTCAAGGTAGCTGGCCAGGAGGGCAGCGCCGCCTTCCACGATCAGTGACTGCACACCAGCTTCATGCAGTTGCCTCAGCATCGCATCCGGAAAATTTCCGAAGTCAGTACGGATAAACTCCAGGTTGTGTCGGGATTTTTTGTTCTTTTCCGTGAAGACAATGGTGCGTGTCTTGCCGTCCAGGATATGGAGCGCCGGCGGCAGTTTTCCATTGCGGTCTGTGACGACACGCACGGGATTGCGTCCCCGCACCATGCGGACATCCAGGCGCGGGTTATCCACCCGTGCCGTCTTGGTACCTACCATGATGGCATCTTCTTCCGATCTCCACCGGTGTACCAGCGTTCTCGAGAGACTGTTGCTGATCCAGCGTTTCGAGGCAGCGGGACGTGCGGGAGCGATGAATCCGTCCCGGCTTTCCGCCCATTTGAGGATGACATACGGCCTCTTTTTCTCATGGAAGGTGATGAAGCGCCGGTTCAGATTCCTGCATTCCTTTTCCAGAACCGGGTACCGGACCTTTACGCCGGCCTTTTTCAGCATTGCCATTCCGCGGCCCCTGACACGTTCAAAAGGATCCTTCATGCCGACGATTACTTCCGGGATTTCATACCGCGTGATCAGGGTCGTGCACGGCGGCGTTTTGCCTTCATGACAGCAAGGTTCAAGTGAAACGTACATCCGGCAATGTTTGAGCACGGACTTGTCTTTTACGGATTCAATGGCGTGCGCTTCCGCGTGCGCACCTCCGGGTGCAAGGTGATAACCCTCTGCGATGATGGTATCCCCTTGCACGATCACGCATCCCACCATGGGGTTGGGTGAAACACGGCCCAACCCGCCTTTTGCGAGCTGGATGCATCGTTCCATAAATGCTTCGTGCATGTTCACCTATTTTTGCGAAGCTAAATTACGCTATTGACTACAGATCCATGACCGCCGCCGACATATACGACGAGGTGTTTCAGGCCATGCGGCCTATTCACGGGAAAGACGAGGCGGCAGCTATCGCCCGGCAACTGGTGCAGCATGTGATGGGATGGCCCCCGGGCAGCCCCGTCCGGGATGCGGATGCAAAGGCCGCCCCTGCACAGGCAGCTTTGGCCGGCACGATGCTGAAACGGCTTAAAACATTCGAGCCGCTGCAACATGTCATGGGCCATACCTGGTTTTACGGGTTGCGTTTGCAGGTGAACGCCCATGTATTGATCCCTCGACCGGAGACCGAAGAGCTGGTGCATGCCGTACTTGCTTCTCTCCCGCAAGACTACACCGGCCGCGTGCTTGACCTGGGTACCGGGAGTGGTTGCATCGCCATCGCCCTGGCCAGTCGCCGGCCGGGCGCCACGGTTCATGCCACGGATATTTCAGGGGATGCCCTGGACGTAGCCAGGGATAATGCGCTTCAGAACGGGGTGTGCGTGAAATTTTCCCGGACGGACATGCTCCGTGAACCGCCGGCCGGGACATTTGATATTATCGTTTCCAACCCGCCGTACATCAGCAGCCAGGAGAAAGGGAATGTGTCCCGGCACGTGTCGGGCGCTGAACCGCACCTGGCGTTGTTTGTACCGGGCAGGAACCCGGTATTATTCTATGAACGTATATGCTCGATGGCGAGCGGTGACAGTCTGGCGCCGGGCGGGCATCTTTTTTTGGAAATCAATCCTGTTCATGCTTCAGGGTTGAAGGACATGCTGGAATCTTCGGCTTTCGGCCAGGTGAAGCTGATGAAGGATATGAGTGGACATGACAGGATTTTGCACGCTGTCAAAAAATAGTGCCGGTGACCGTAAGATGGTTGGAATGGCTTCCATATATTAGCGGCAAACAGGCTCAATCTTACTTGAATCCGGGTTTTCGCTCATGACTTACAGGGTCCTGACCTTCCTGCTTTTGGCCATTGCCGGCATTGTCTCCGGTATGGATGCGCAGCCTGCCGAATCCGGTACGGGGCCGGTTGCTGACAGCACCCGGCTGAAGGGCTTTCAGAAGGATGCCCGCGGATATTATGATGCTTTCAAGAACAGGGAAGCATTCGGTTCGCTGATCGAATATGCCGGGCTTCAGGAGAAGCTGCAGAAGGAGGCAGCGGCTCAGCGGATACGGGACCTGTCAGATAAGCATGAGCAGGAGATCGCCACCCTGAAGGAGAAGCTTCAAAAGGTGAACGGCTCCATTGCCGATCTGCGCGAGGCAAATGATTCCGTTACGATCGAGAAGAACAGGTTACGGTTCAATACGCTAATCCTGTTCCTGTTGCTGTCGGGGGGATCTTTTTCGATTTTGATGTTTCTCCGCGGCCGGTTCAGGGCGGAAGAAAGGCAGCGTGCGGCGTCGCAGACACGCCTTTCATATGCGGATGGCATTGCCGGCGTGGCGGATACAAGCATGCAGCTGGCTGCCGATACGCTGTTTTCATACCGGTCTCTTTTTGAACTTACACCCAAAACGCAATCACAGATCGGCAAACTGCGGGCCATGTCGGTATCGCTGAACATCAAATCGGAATCCATGCTGAAGGCTGAAGAAACCATTGAACGGATCAATGAGCTCGCAGAGAACGGACAGCATGCCCTTGAGGAGTTCGAAAAGTATTTCAGGCAATCCGATGACAAGGAAGTCACCAACCTGAATGCCATCATCGACGATACCATGCACCTCTCATACCTGTGGATGAAGAGCAGGTACCCGGACTTCGAATGTGCCATGTCGCGGGACCTGGAGAAAATTCTGCCCGAGATCGGTCTCTACCCGGCAGACATCCGGAAAGCCCTGTTCTGCTTCTTTAATAATGCGTTCAGCTCCGTGTATGAAAAGTCGGCAATAGGACAAAAGGACTACGAGGGCCGCGTCACGGTCATTTCGCGGAGGCTTCCGCGGTTCGTGCAGGTTCGTATCCGGGACAACGGTGTGGGGTTGGATGACAAGCTGCATGATAAGGTCTTCGAGCCATTCTATTCAACCCGCCCGGCCGAACACGGAACCGGGCTCGGGCTGACAACCGGTGCCGATATCGTGCGAAATAAACACCAGGGCGAGGTCACATTTGAAACGGATACAGGCTATGGAACAGATATCCTGGTCAGGTTCCCGCTGGAGGTATGAAGAAGATTATAACCATATGTGCGTTCGTTTTTGCGTGTCTGTTGCCGGCAGGGATGGCCGTATCACAGCAGCCTTCCGGCCAGGAACTGAAGGGAATCGTGGAGCAGGCGAGACAGGCACATGAACTGGGTGACCTCAATAAAGTCCGGATCATCCTGCGCAACATCAGGTTCGACTCGCTTGCCACGGTTGAAGAAAGGAGCTTGTATGCAGAAGCTTACCGCATGCTTGCATGGTCTCACAGGCGAAACAGGTACATCCGGCCAGGCTATGACCTGTATGCGAAGTTTATCTCCCTGCGGGACACGATTTACCAGGCCGGCCTGCGAAATGCGGTGGATTCAGTGAATACCCACTACATGCAGGAGCGTTCGGCTTTGGAGGCAGCCTTAGCCACCAGCACGAAAGAGGAAAAGCAGTTGCTGTCTGACAAGAAACGGCTGGACAGCGCACGCGGGACTTATTGGCTGATCCGCGTTATCATTGTGATCGCCGTGCTTGCCATCTCGGCCTACCTGCTGGTGATCATCCGCCGGAAAACCGCCAGGGCCAGGCGGGAGAAAGCCCGGAATTTCGACAGGTTGAAAGAACTCAATGACGGTGTTATTCGCGGCCAGATGACCACCGGTTCGCTGTATCATGCCCAGCTGCTCAACAGCAGGATCCATGATGAGACCCTTAAGCTGAACAAGCTCATGCCAGGAATCGAGGAGCAATTCACCAAGGTCAAGGAATCCGCGGAAGTAGTGAAGAACGCCAGGGACAACCTTTCCCGCATAGGCAAGCTTTCAGAACTTACCGGCAAGGCCCTTTCTGGATTTTTCAGCGCGATGCCTGTTTTTGAACTTCGCGGAAGGCCCGGAAAGCAGGATGAGGGGAAGGCTTCCGGCTGACCATGGATATCCTGGTGGCAATCCTGTGTTCAATCCTTCTATTAGGAGGATTGCTGGGTTGTTTCCTGCCTGCTGTTCCCGGTCCGCCGCTTAGCCTTGCTGCCCTGCTGATGGCGCATTGGATTACCGGCGCTTTCAGCACGGGATTCATCGTTCTTTGGATAGGCATCACCGTGGCGGTGGTGCTGCTCGACTATTATCTTCCTGTCTGGACAGCAAAGAAATACGGCGCTACAAGGCAAGGGGTGATCGGGAGCATCCTTGGAATGATCCTGGGTTTATTTTTCACCCCTGTAGGCATGCTGGGCGGGCTGATCATCGGGGCCATTGCAGGTGATATCATGGCCGGTCGTTCCCATGCACAGGCGGCGCGCTCCGGGATCGCCACTGTATTTGGCACGTTGATGTCAATCGGGCTGAAGCTGGTGGTTTCCGGCATCCTGACCTATTATACCGTAATGGAATTTGTAAGGTACTTCCTTGCCTGAAGGCAATAAAAAAAGGCTTCTTACGGGAAGCCTCTTAAAAACATTAACCAAAAACCGGGTATATTTACGCCTTGCCCCCGAATAGGTTACAGGAAATTAAATTTTCCAGGGATCAGGCTGCTGTGCAACGAATTGCAGGTTCCATCGTAAAAATTCAACCGCCTTCTTAGCTCAGTTGGTAGAGCGGTTCATTCGTAATGAACAGGTCGCTGGTTCGAATCCAGTAGAAGGCTCTGACTCAAGGCCTGGGAATATCAGGCCACCTGCGGCAGCTTTGGAGCCGCATCCATAATCTCATCACCCGCGATATCGGCAAACTGTCCGAAATTTTCAAGGAAGCGGGCCGCCAGGTCAACGGATTTCTGATCAAAAGCACCCTTGTCTTTCCAGGTTTTCCTGGGATTGAGAATTTCTGCCGGAACCTGCGGACACGTGGTGGGGTATTGCAGGCCGAAAACGGGGAGGGAATCGAACTTGACATCATCCAGTTCCCCGTTCATGGCGGCCGCAATCATGGCCCGTGTGAACTTGAGCTTCATCCTGTTGCCGACGCCATAGGGGCCGCCGGTCCATCCTGTATTGACCAGCCATACACGTACATGATGCTGGTCGATCAGCTGCCCGAGAAGTTCTGCATAGTGCGTAGGGTGGAGGGGAAGAAATGCCTTTCCAAAGCATGCGGAAAAGGTGGTGGTCGGCTCCGTGATGCCTACCTCTGTGCCGGCAATTTTTGCCGTATACCCTGAAATGTAATGGTACATGGCCTGGCCCTTGGAAAGCCTGGAAATGGGTGGCAGCACACCAAATGCATCGCAGGTAAGGAAGAATACATTCTTGGGTGCCGGGCCCACGGAAGGCGAAACGGCATTCCTGATGAAATCAATGGGGTAGGCTACCCGCGTATTCTCGGTTTTGGAAATGTTGTCATAATCTACCGTGCTTGAGCCTTCAATAAACTCGGTGTTTTCAAGCAGGGACCCGAACCGCACCGCATCGAAAATCTGTGGCTCCTTTTCCCTTGTCAGGTTGACACATTTGGCATAGCAGCCGCCCTCGAAATTGAAAACGCTGTCGCCGGCCCAGCCATGCTCGTCATCGCCAATTAGTCCCCTTTCAGGATCAGCACTCAGGGTGGTCTTGCCGGTGCCTGACAAACCGAAGAACAGCGCCGTGTCACCTGATTCGCCAATGTTGGCGGAGCAATGCATGGACAGGACTTTATGATGCTTGGGAAGCAGGTAGTTCAGTACCGTGAATATGCCTTTCTTTATCTCGCCCGTATACCCCGTGCCTCCTATTAATACCATCCTTTTCGTGAAGTTGATGATGGCGAAATTGTGCTGCCGTGTTCCATCCACTTCAGGAATGGCTTTAAATCCGGGTGCGTTGAGTATGATCCAGTCCGGAACATGTTTTTCGATTTCTTCCTCAGTGGGCCGGAGGAACAGGTTATTCGAGAAAAGGTTGTGCCAGGGGGTTTCCGTTACAATCCTTAGCTTCAGTTTATGCGCCGGATCTGCACATGCAAAGCAATCCCGTACATAGACGTCGCGGTTGGTGAAATAGGCACACATGCGTTCGTACAACCGGTCAAACCTAACGGGATCGAATTTAATGTTGATGTCTCCCCACCAGACGCTTTCTTCCGTTTCCTTGTCACAAACGATAAACTTGTCCCTGGGTGAACGGCCACGGAATTCACCAGTGTCGACTACCAATGCGCCGCAGTCGGTCAATTCCCCGTCGCCACGGATAATGGATTCCTCGAT
>JAHEKC010000018.1 GCA_024638565.1 Bacteroidota bacterium | reverse complement strand
AAACGGTACGCCTGCCTCATTCCCAGTTTTTTCGCATTTTTGGCAAAATCATCAGGGTATGACTAGACTAATCACAGCACTGCTGGGTGTATTGCTTTTTAATCAAGCATCTGTTGCTCAGCCATTTAACTATCACTGGGCATCTGGATTTGGCGGGCGCGCGCAATTCACCGGCAATGTCGACATGGCATACAGCAACTTCGGGGCCCTGTATATCACCGGAGACTTCACCAGCACCCGAAACTTCGGGGCCACGACCACCAAGACGGCCGTGGGATATAATGATGTATACATTACCGTCCTCGATACGGGCGGGAATCAGCTCTGGACCGCCACGGGCGGGGACTTGTTTTCGTATGGGTATGCCTCGGCCATAGCCCTGGATTTCTCCGGGAACGTTTACGCGGCCGGTTATTTTACAGGTGCCATCAAGTTCGGATCGTTCACCGTGAATTCCGTGGGCCAGAGTGACATCTTTATTGTAAAGCTCGATTTCGCGGGTAACCCGGTGTGGCTGAAACGGGCCGGTGGCAGCCTGTTTGACGAGGTAAACGGGATGATGTGCGACGGGACCCACCTTTACATGACCGGATTCTATACCGGCAACGCTTCATTTGAAACCACCACGCTGAATTCCAGCGGCACCAATGACACGGAGATCTTCCTGGCCAAATACGACCTGAAGGGTGACCTGGTATGGGTCACGGATGCCGGAGGGCCCGGCGAGGATGCCGGTGCCGATGTGGTCAAGGATGGTGCGGGTGACCTGGTTGTTACAGGTGAATTCGGCAATACCGCATCTTTCGGCAGCAGCGTGGTCAGCAGCGTCGCATTTTCTGATGTATTCATCGCCAAGTACGATGACAGCGGAAGCAATATCTGGGCAACCAGTGGCGGCGGCAAGAGCAATGATGTAGCAGCGGCCATCGGATATGATAACAGCGGAAATGTTTACATATGCGGGAGCATAGGAGATACGGCCACCTTCGGGTCCTATACCGTACTTGACAACGGGTTCGGAAATGTATTTGTAGCCAAGCTGAACGCATCTGGTGCCTGGCAGTGGGCGAAGGGCGGAGGAAGCAACTCCGGGGACTGGATTTATGATATGTCAGTTCGCAAGAACGACGGCAATACCTACGTGACGGGATACCTGAACGGTCCGGGTTCATTCGGCACCAAGTTCATCCCATCGAACGGCGTGAATGACGCTTTCGTGATGAGGTATAACAATGCCGGTACGGAGATGTTCGGGATTAACATCGGCGGCAATAATTACGACCAGGGAAAGTCCATATCGGCCGATGAAGGCGGGGGCGTCATATACCTGACGGGAGAGTACACGGGGAATGTGACCATCGGGAATAACAACCTGCCCGTTCCGGCACCATCCACCTGGTTCCAGTTCGTAACCCGCATCAGCACAGGTACCGTAGGCCTACCCGAAGTAAGTGCAGTCGATTTCAACCTGTTTCCCAACCCGTCCAGTGACGTTGTATACCTATCACCCGGTGAATGGCTGAGGGGCCCTGCCGAGATCACCGTTACCGACGTGACCGGACGCCTGGTAAAAAGGCAGCAGGCGGATCTGTCCGGCCATGCCGTCGCCATCCCGCTCAGCGGGCTGCCGGCCGGCCGTTACACCCTTTCACTGATCGGCAACGCCGCCACCCTGCATAAGGGATTCATCGTGACCCACTGATTCGGTTCCCGATCTGTAAATAAAAGGTGCCATGAGCATCGCCCTTTCTGTCATCATTCCCATTTATAATGAGGAAGACAGCATTGAAAAGCTTTACGAGCGGCTCAAGCACGTCGTTTCCGGGCTGGATGTCTCCCATGAGTTGATTTTCGTCAATGACGGGAGCCATGACCGTTCCATGGAGCTGATCAGAAAATTGTCCGGCCGTGATTCCTCGGTCCGGTACATCGACTTTTCCCGGAATTTCGGCCACCAGATTGCCGTCACTGCCGGGCTGGACCATTGTTCCGGCGAGGCCGTTGTGATCATTGATGCCGATCTCCAGGATCCGCCGGAGCTCATAGGTGAAATGTATGCCAGGATGCAGGAGGGTTACCAGGTCGTTTACGCCCGCCGGCGGCAACGCAGGGGCGAGGGTGTGCTGAAGCGATGGACAGCCAGGTACTTTTATCGTTTACTGGCGAAGATCACTTCCATCGAGATTCCGGTTGACACCGGTGATTTCCGCATCATGGACAGGCGGATCGTGGAAGTATTGCGAAAAATGCCCGAGCAGGAAAAGTACCTGCGGGGACAGATCGCCTGGGCAGGTTACAGGCAGACTTTTGTGGAATACGACCGTGACGGCAGGCATGCCGGCAGGACGGGTTATACGCTGCGCAAAATGTACCGCCTGGCACTTGACGGCATTACCTCTTTTTCTACAGCACCGTTAAAGTTTGCCACGGCGCTCGGCTTTATCGTTTCGATGGCAGCGTTTTTTGCCAGTCTTTACGTTTTGTACGTAAAATTCATTTCGCACAACGCGGTTCCCGGATGGGCATCGCTGATGCTGGTCGTGCTTTTTTTAGGGGGCGTCCAGCTGATCTGCATCGGCATCATTGGGGAGTACATCAGCCGCATGAGTGCCAATGTCCGTAGCCGGCCATTGTACGTGGTAAGAGACCTGAATCTATAGGCGATTTGTAATTGCCTTCCGCAGCTTTTTAT
The DNA here is from genome assembly GCA_024638565.1 of Bacteroidota bacterium. Classification (GTDB taxonomy): domain Bacteria; phylum Bacteroidota; class Bacteroidia; order AKYH767-A; family OLB10; genus JAHEKC01. The sequence goes on along the minus strand of JAHEKC010000018.1, from coordinate 34,613 downwards.
AGCCGCGGCCCGTGAGCGTCCGATTCAGGTGGCATAAGACGGACCAGGCCTTGCACCAGTATCCTTAATAGTAACCGTGAAAAAACGGGAATCACTTCTTTAGGTATACGGCACATACACGCTGTTCCGGCTTGCCATATGGATTTGGAATGGAAAACTCCTGTAGAAATATTACCTCTTCCTTGCTATCGAGGTATTCCCTTGTGGCGCCACACTCTACAGGAGCGTACCAATCATCCCAAACAATAATTGTTTCGGCAGGCATTGCATCATAATACTCGGTTTTTAGTGACTTCCATAAATACCAGTCGTACATATCTACACCCAGGGCAACTGATATATAGGGGGCTTCAAAAGCAAACACCCTTCCACTGTAATCGCCAAATTCATTTTCGATGTATTCCGCCGCCTGTTCAGCCACTACCTGCGAAGGGTTCAGGCAGAATTGCCTTTTATAATCAAAGCCGTAATTCCTGCTTGCAAATGGGCTGATGACAATGCCCAGGATTATCGTTATGAGAATGTATTTTCTCGCGCGCTTGCTTCCCACAGACATTATGCTATTGGCCCCGACCAGCCCGACAATGGCGCTGGGTCCCATGATGCCAACCATGACCCTGAGCATGCCCATTGAGTGAAACCAGCCCATCGCCCAGGCGATCACATGAAATAGAAATACAGAAGTAGCCGACCCGTAAACCAGGAACAGCAGCTCCCTGTTCATGGGATTCCCGCGCCTGTCCATCATGAGCTTTTTAATCGACCATATCAATCCCAGGGTCAATAATATAGTGAGCGCAACGCCATATATTTCGGGCATCCGCTCAAAAAACCAGGACCAGGTTCCGCTTCCATATCCGCTTCTTAACTCAGCGTAAGACATTTCTGAAAATACCCAATGGGGCTTTTTCCCGGCGAAACTACCGGCTGCTGCATATATCACATGGCCTGCAAATAGAAGCGGGATGTGCTTCCAGCACCTGATGACAACAATATAGATAAGCACCAAAGTTAATATGACCAGTCCTTCAGATCTCACGAAAGGAAGGAAGGAAATGATCAACGATGCTGCAACCCTTTTCGATCTTATGAAAAGGTAAATACCGGCCATCAACGCCGCATTGAACAGCGGCTCGGTTAGCCCGGACAGCGAATAAAACAGGAAAAACGGGACCGTCACCAATAAGAGCGGTAACAGGTACGCCCGTTTAATTGACAACGCCCGGGCCACTTGTATGGCCAGGGCAGCAGAAACGACACTGCAGCCAATATTAAACAGCTTGATGCCCCAAAAGCCCAATTGCGCAAAGGGCGATGCCAGCAAGGTAAATACCGGTTTGCCCCAGTGGTACAGCAATAGCTCCGGATGGCTCCATGCATGCCTGGCAATCAGGAAATGACTGATGCTGTCCCCCTCATCGCCGGTGCCGTCAGCAATCCATGACAATGCCAGCAATATCACTGCCAGCATCCCCAGCATAAGCCTCTCTGCTTGTTTCTCTTTAATCTTCACAGTATCCGTACAGTTAGTTCATACACGGTTTTAACCAGGCCTGCCCGGAGACGGGCCGTTCGTGCATAAATCTTTGCAAATATTCTTATTACATTAGACTCTCAACTAATTCTTTGGGCTCAATTTTTATATATTGATTTTCAATACGTTAATCACTATGCGGATGGCATCCCTTGTTTGGACCGGCTGTGTTGCTTTCCTGGCTTTGGTTTCTGGCTGTAAATCCGAAAAGCCTGCCGGGCATTCTTTTGCAGTAACCGGGTTCAACCCCATAGCAAATTTCCAGCCCGGCACAGAGTTAAAATCTATCTCATTCGATTACGAAAACGCTATCGACAGCGGGTTTGTCATTCCATCCGCAAACCAAACTGATGCCGGTACGTTTTCGTTCACTTTTAATATTGCTAATAACGGTAAAGATTCTGCTGTATTCTATTATAAGATCTATTACCAGAATGAATCCTATAAATATCCGGACCTGAATGAACGCGGAAAGGTTCATGGATACTCGCATGAAAACTTTTATGGCAGTTGGGCTGATTCTTCAATCTCCTTTAAAAGCACCCGCAGGTTACCCAATGACAAATATGCTTACAAGATAAGTGATCATTTCCGGATTGTCGGCAATCCAAGAAATGAACGCACGTTTTTTTCCATCACCAGGCCTGAAAAACCCATTTCGGCATATGAATTGGATTCAAATATGCGCCGTATCAGAAGTGATTCTCTTTGGATGCAGGACATTACCAAAAAGGCAGCCCGCAATAATATTACTGTAGCCGGGCAAATTGAGCTTGATGCCATTTTTGTAATAAACGAAGACAGGAAATCCCGTATTTATAATAACCGGTGGAAACGTAACCCCCGGACCGGCACCTATTCATTCCTGCTTGTGGTCACTACTGAAGAGGGATTAAAGCACATTCCAGGGTATGTAAAAAATATAGGTGAACAGCTCAACGGCCGGTTTGTCAGCCCCTATTCGTTTTTTGAAGCGACTCCACCCGGGGATCTTCCCGGAACACACATTATATCCGGCACATCAAGATTGGCCGTTAAAGCATCAGTGGATCTGGCCCGTGGCATTTTTATCAATTCCCATCAATTAGAAAACTATGAAATTGATTATTCGCGGGATTGTATGGATCTAAATTGCAATGCAGGCTCAGAACTTTTTCAAACTGCATCTTTTCAGCAGTTTTTTCACCACATAAAGGACGAGATGACTTTTAAGAACATTCCGGTAACAGAAGACCTCCAGTCTGCCTCATTCTCACCCGGCAGTTACCGGGAATACCTCGCCAGTTATTCCGACGCCAACATGGTCAGTGCGTCCATTTCCAATTCCGATTGCCCTTGCCACGATGTGGGCGTCAATGATTCAGCCGGGTTTATTGAATTGGCCAACCCTCCTGCCCGCCAGGGCGCCTGGAATAAAACCAATGTGGGATTTGCAACCAGGCATGGATTTACATACGGGCGATACACGGCCAAGGTCAGGTTTCCGGAATTATTGAATGAAAGCAATATGTGGAACGGCCTGACAAATGCATTATGGATGATCAATGAATCCAATAAGAAATGGAACAGCCTCCGGGCCTGCGAAAACAAAGGGTACATCCCGAAACATCTGCTGGGAAAGGAAGCGCCAAGGGTAAGTACCACCAGTTATTCCGAAATTGATATCGAGATAAGAAAAGCCAGCGCGGATTGGCCTGAAACCTCCTATAACAAGCCACATAAAAAGCCGCCAAAAAGCACATCCGACTCAAATAAAATAATCGTCACATGCACGAACTGGGATTTGGCATGTCCGTCACCCGAGGACTTTGGCGCCGGAACACAGTATTCATACCATGGAGACAGCAAATATCTTTTTCATCGATGGGATCACTGGTACCAGGCCATTACGACCAAACACAAGGTTGCGGATGACGAGCTGTTTAAGCGTGACTATTATTTCTTCCAGATCGACTGGCGCCCTGATACCATCATTTGGAGAATGGGACCCGAAAAGGACCAGCTGACCGAAATTGCATTTCTCGACAACACCCTTTCAGCCATTCCTAATAATCAAATGCTGATGGTATTTACCCAGGAGTACCATCCGTCCGCATGGTGGCCCGAATCGCCCCAGTTGCTGGAGTATATCCCGTTTGCCAACAAGGCCATCAAAGGACGTCTTCTGGAGCTGACCATCGACTGAGATGATTTGGCTTTATGACCTTACCCTTAAGACATGAGATGCCGGGTTAGGCGCTGAACACCATGAGAACAATTAAATAGAGCCTTTATTTACATGCAAACGACGATAATACTGTAACTTCGATTTATGAAAAAACAGTTTGGCAACTTCATGCTAATTGCTATTTCAACTGCCATTACTCTTGTCGTGGCTGAATATGCATTCAGAAAGGTGCTTTTCAGTGATTCCAATGCATTCAAGTCCATCCGCTATGCAGGTTATTATTCAGGGCACCTGAGCGAAGCACACGAGGAATTTTTTAATGAGACATTCTGGAAACTGAATTACCTGTTTAACCGGTCGTTCAATATTACCTCACCACATCCCCTCCTGGGGTGGGTTGGCAGCATGGACATGGAGACGCTGCAGCATCATGAAGCCGGCAAAATGAATGGAAGAAGACCCGTGTTATTATACGGGGACTCGTTCGCGCAATGTGTTGACAGCACTATATGTTTCGATGAGTATCTCAACCGTGATTCTGTTTTCACCCGGTCCCATTACCTGTTAAATTTCGGTGTCGGTGGTTATGGGGTGGATCAGACCTATCTCATGTTTCGCGAAACTGCCCCGAAATTTCAAAATCCCTTCGTGATTTTCAGCCTGCTAACGACGGATATGGACCGGTGTATGCTGGGGGTACGCGATGCACAGAAGCCGTTTTTTAAGCTGGAACGTGACAGCCTTGTCCTGCGGGGCACACCGATTACCCTGAGCTCCGAAGCGTATTTTGAAGAAAATCCGCCGCGGATCACCTCGTACCTCTGGCAACGATTGAAATCAAGCAGGGTTTGGCCGTTTAAGCAGGATGAGGCAGATGTCCAGTCGTACATTGATGACATGAAGCGCCTCAACAAGGCGATCCTGGAATCCGCATTCCGGGAATTAAACAGGCTGAACACCGACTTTGTGGTATTGATTTTTCATCCCGAACACCATCCTGCAGATGAATGGCGACTAGGTTTCATCAGGGAAGTCTGCGAATCGAACAATGTGCCCTACCTGCTTGACAGGGAGATCCGTAATGAGGAAGTTAAAGATGGACCATACGACCCGCACAAGTACGCGATAAAAGGTGACGGGCACCCAACATCCTATTCCAATATACTGGTTTCTGATATCATCAAAGAACTGGTGTTACTGGCCGAATTAAGGAACAGGATGTATATCGATCCGGTACCCGGCAACCAGCTGGGCCTGCTTTTGAGCATTAGCGATTATAAAAAATACATATATGAAAACGCTGACTGGCTCTCCCATGTGAGGGAAAAGGCAGCTTCAAGGAATATGTCGCTCGATACGATGGTGATGATGGATGCATTATATATGGCGGCCGGGGACAACAAGAAAAAATAGATGGTCCGGGGATCCCATTCAAATAGAAAAATAGCCCCGTTTATTTCCTGTGCATGGATGGTGTTGTTTTTTGCATTTCCCGGGCCGGAGAAAGCCAAAGCCCAGGTCCACGTACTTCATTATTCTGAGACCACCGGGTTTGACCACCAGACCAGGGCCGTATCATACAATATGTTTCAGCAGCTTGGCTCCCAGCATAGCTTTGCAGTGACGCATGACAGCACCGGGGTTGCATTCAATAGCCTGCAGTCACTTCAGCAGTATTCAGTAGTTGTTTTTTCGAATACCAGCGGAAACTCCATATTGGATTCCACGCAGCGGGTCAATTTCGAGAATTACATGAATGCGGGCGGCAATATGATGGGGATTCATGCCGCTACCGATACCTACCGGCATTCAACTTCAAACGGAACACTAACCGGAACCTGGGACTTTTACGCTGAAACACTTGGAGGAAGCGTTCAGCAAAACCCAAATCACGTATCGGGTACGCCCGTTTACAGGATCGATCAATTGCTTCCGCACCCGGTCACTGCCAGTTTACCCGATCCCTGGTTTAAGGCCGAGGAGTATTATTATTGGGAAAATGGTTACCTGCATCCTTCAATTACCTCCATTCTGCAAGTAGAAGAAACTGTTGGGCCAAACAACCTGACCAACAGCTATGATTCCGCACGATCGGTTGCATGGTACCGTATACTGGCAGGTGGCGGAAAATCATTTTACACCAGCCTGGGCCATGCAGCTTCAAGTTTTACCTCCGATACGTTATTCAGCAACCTGATACGGGACGGGCTGGCATGGCTGATGGGAACGAGCCTTTCAGCCGGGGACCCGTTTGCGGCAAATGGGGATCCCTTATTTCAAATTAGATTCGATTCGTACGCAGGTTCAGGAGTAGCCGCCATTTTTGCTGTGCCCGGAATGGTTTCCATCCGGATCATGGATTTTACCGGCAGGCTGCTCCGGTCTGCCGAGGCAACAGGGCATTTCGGGATTTCCGATGTCAGGACTGGTCCGGGTATATATATGATCGAAGCCCGCCAGGGCCAAAAATCACAGGTGGAAAAGATAATACTGGAATAACCGGAATACGGAGAATCCCTTCAGGGCGCTACTTCAGAATATTATATCGCATGATACACCACAACGCCCTGAACCCGTCTTTCCATCCGATCTTTTTTCCTTCCTTGTATGTTCGTCCGTAGTAGGAGATCCCCACCTCGTAAATCCGCACACCCGGCACACGAGAAATCTTGGCCGTGACCTCCGGCTCGAATCCGAATCTCCTTTCCTTCAGTTTTAACGACTGCACCATTTTCGTGTCGAACAGCTTGTAGCATGTCTCCATGTCTGTGAGGTTGAGGTTTGTCATCATGTTCGAAAATCCCGTCAGGAAACGGTTCCCGATCGTATGCCAGAAGAACAGGATCCGGTGCGCATTGCCTCCCATGAACCGGGACCCGTACACGACATCCGCAAAGCCGTCGACCACGGGCTGCAGAAGCAGGTTATATTCACTGGGATCATATTCCAGGTCGGCATCCTGGATGACGAGGTAATCGCCATTGGCCATCTCGATACCCTTGTGCAGGGCCGCTCCCTTGCCCTTGTTCACGGGCTGGCTGATCAGCCGCATGTTTTCCCCGGGGTGATGGGCGATATACTTTTCCACCACGGCCGCGGTATCGTCCGTGGAACAATCATTCACGACCACGACTTCCTTTTCAATGCCGTTTACAAGCTTCACCGCCAACACCTTATCCAGGATGCGGTGGATGGTAGCCGCCTCGTTAAATGCGGGAATGACGACAGAAAGGATCTTGATGTCAGCTGGGTTCATGGACCTAAACGCCCCTTTGCTCAGATCTTGATTTCCTCGCCCTTGCGGTTGAAGAAATGATATTCCATGAAGTGGTACGCCGTCACAGGCTCGATCGTGATCCATCGTTTGTATTTCCGGTACCACTTCCACCGGATCGAATTGAACATCCCCCCGTGACGCAGGTATGCATGTAGCACCGGATTTACCTTCAGCAGCAGCTTCTTCTCATTCTGTTCCTTGATAAAATACCGGATATTGTTTTCGATATCGTCAAGGAGCAGCATACTGGACTTGATCTGACCCGTACCGTCACATGAAGGACACTTTTCAAGTGTGTCCACCTTGAGTTCCGGACGGACGCGTTCGCGTGTGATCTGAACCAGCCCGAATTTACTCGGCGGAAGGATGGTATGCCGTGCGCGGTCCTTCTTCATCTCCGCTTTCAGCGCCGCAAACAATTCCCGCCTGTTCTGCGGGGTTCGCTGGTCAATGAAATCCACGATGATGATGCCTCCCATGTCACGCAGCCGCAGTTGCCGGGCAATCTCTCGTGCTGCTGCCAGGTTTACCTGCAAGGCGGTGTTCTCCTGGTTTTCGCTGCCCCGGTTCCGACCGCCGCTGTTGACGTCGATCACGTGCATGGCCTCGGTATGCTCAATAACCAGGTAGGCGCCATTGGGCATGTTAACCGTTTTGCCGAACACCGACTTGATTTGCTTGTCGATGCCGAATCGTTCGAAGACGGGTTGGCGGCCCTTGTAGACTTTTACAATATCATGCTGCTCCGGAGCGATGCTTTTTATATAGGACTTGATCTCCTCGGCCACGATCACGTCATTGACGTGTACTGCATTGAAGTTGGGATTGAGCATGTCCCGTAAGATGGTGCTGGTCCGGTCCATCTCTCCCAACAGTTTCTGCGGTGGTTTGGCGGACCTGAGGATTTCCCAGCACCGGGTCCACTTGGCTACCAGGTCCTGGATATCCTTGTCCAGGTCGGCAACCTTTTTACTTTCGGCAACGGTCCGGATGATCAACCCGAAGTTTTTGGGTTTGATGCTCATGGCAAGCCGTTTGAGCCTGCTGCGCTCTTCTCCGCCCTTGATCTTTGAGCTGATGGAAACCACGTTGGAAAACGGAACCAGCACCACGAAACGTCCGGGCAATGATATTTCGGAAGTGATGCGGGGGCCCTTGGTACTGATGGGTTCCTTTGCTATTTGTACAATGGTCCACTGGTTCGCGGACATCACCTGGGAAATCTTTCCAGTCTTCTCGATGTCCTTTTCGCCGTTGAAATTGTTGAGCAGCGCTTCGGTTTGTTTGCCCTTAAGCGTGCCCTTGACGTATCTCATCAGCGACTGGAACTGGGGTCCCAAATCAAGGTAATGGAGAAAGGCGTCCTTTTCGTAGCCGATGTCGACAAAAGCGGCATTTAGCCCGGGCATGAGTTTCTTAACCCGGCCCAGGTAAATATCCCCTACAGAAAAGTTGTTATCCTTCTTCTCGCTGCTTAATTCAACCAGCCGGCGGTCCTCAAGTAAGGCAATGTTAACCTTGCTGGCGGTTGAATTGATAACTAATTCACTGTTCAACACTGAATCTTTAAACTGTCAATGATACGCCACGTCATGCGCGGCGGTCCGTGCAAAAGCGCAGGGGTGGCCATTGCCTCCCCCCGTAAAGAAGGTCTGCGGGCGCCCGGACGGCGCCCGCAGACCGGCCGGTTACCGGTTCTTCTTCTTGTGACGGTTCTTTCTCAGGCGCTTCTTACGCTTGTGCGTGGCCATCTTATGTCTTTTTCTCTTCTTACCGCTTGGCATGCTAAATTTTCTTTAAAGGGTTTATAATCTATCGTCTGTTTGTCATTGAATGGTTTCCAGGATGCGATCCGCCTCCTCGACGCGGGCGGGATCCTTTTGGGAGGCCTTGTAAGCCTCCAGCTCCATGGCTGCTGAATCCTTGATGCCCAGTTCCAGGTATGTCCTGGCAAGCATAAGCCTTACCTCCGAGCGCGCGGGGTTGATATCCAGGACAGTCCTGAATCGCTGCACTGCTTTTTCCAGCTGGCCTGATTTCACCGACAGGATCCCCAGGTTCAGCTGGGCATGTTCGTGCTGCGGATTGCGGTCCACGACCTCCCGCAACAACATGATACCTTTCATGGGTTGAGGAGTCGCCTCGGCGTACAGAATACCCAAATCCGTCTTCGCATTGTCGTTCGACGGGTTCAGCTCCAGTACTTTATTGTAACACCTGATGGCAGATTCCACCATGGCATCGCGCAGTGAAGTGTCAACCGCCTGCTTGTAGGCATCGAAATAACGGTAGGCAGCCTGCAGGTAGGATTGTTCATCGCCATCGGCCTCAGCCTTCTCATCATAAAACCAGGCTGAGAGCGTATAAATACCCCTTTGATCCCAAAGCCCTGCCAATGAGTCATAATACCCATACGAGCCGTTTCGAATGCTATCCTTCCAAACGCTCACCTGTTCTTTCTCAGGCTGGCTGAGCGTATTTTCCTGGAACAGGACCATGTCATTCATATCGAATGTATTTCCGGTGACCGGTGTTTTCTGTTTCATTGATTTCTTGGGGGCAACGTACAATACGATGACCAGCACAAGTGCTCCTGCCACGAACAGAAATTTAGAGCCATTACGCCCCAGCATGTTAACCTGCAACTAAAAATGAAAAGGCTACTCTTCAGCGGAATCTACATCCTCCGCAGGGGTGTCCTTGACGGCCTTCACATTGGCCTTGACCCTGTCAGCAAAAATCTTGGCCGGCTTAAATGCCGGGATGTAGTGCTCTGGAATGATGATTGTTGTATTCTTGGCAATGATGCGGCCGGTTTTCTGCGCCCGCTTCTTGCAAATAAAGCTGCCGAACCCCCTCAGATAGACATTCTCTCCGCTCGTCAGGGTGGCCTTTATCACCTTCATCGTCGATTCAACTATCTGCTGTACGACCAGTTTTTCAACCCCTGTTTTTTCGGATATCTGGTTTACTAATTCAGCCTTTGTCATTTTAGTTGTATGGTTAAGTGATTGATAACGAACTTTGTTTAATAGGCACAAATATAGCCTATTTACATATATCAAACCACATTAATTCCCTGTTTTCTACAATTTTATAAACAAAATAAGGCTAATTATGAGGCATTTTTTTGTTTTGCCATTATGATGCCTCAAAATGCCCTTCGAAGCCGGCTGTTGCGGTGGTATAGAACACATCAACGCGACCTTCCATGGCGCAGGACCAGGGACCCCTACAGGATCTGGGTTTCCGAGGTCATCCTGCAGCAAACACGGGTTGACCAGGGGCTGCCCTATTACAGGTCCTTTTTACGGCGGTTCCCCACCATCAGAAAGCTGGCCGCTGCCTCTGAGCAGCAGGTACTTAAAGCCTGGGAAGGAATGGGCTATTACAGTCGCGCCCGGAACCTGCATGCCGCAGCACGGCATTTGATGTCATCTGGGAATGGCACGTTTCCATCTGATTATGAGGAAATAATGGGCCTGAAGGGCATTGGACCCTATACAGCGGCCGCCATCGGTTCCATCGCTTTCGGCATCAGGGAGCCAGTGCTGGACGGGAATGTGTTTCGGTTCCTGGCCAGGTATTATGGCATTGACAGGCCCGTGGACGGGCCACAGGCCCGCAATTCGTTCCTGCCGTATGCCCGGGCACTCATGGATGGCTGCCGCGCTCCCGGAACCCTCAACCAGGCGCTCATGGAATTCGGCGCCCTGCAGTGCACGCCGGCCAGTCCGGATTGCATCCGGTGTCCCCTGAGGAATGGCTGCCGGGCATTTCTGCAGGGGATGCAGGGCATGCTGCCGGTCAGGTCTTTGAAACGCAAGGTGCGGTCAAGGTACTTTCACTTCCTGGTGGTGCGCTGGAAGGGTCACGTGGTGCTGCATCAACGCGGAAACAGGGACATCTGGCGCGGGCTATTCGAATTCCCGCTGGTGGAAAGCAGCAGGCCCGGGTTGGAGAACGCAACCCTTGCACGGTATGGCATCAGCCAGGAAGGCAGGAAAGGCCTTCCCGAGCCGGGGCCACTGCATAAGCACCAGCTCACACATCAAACCCTGCATGTCAGGTATTACGAGGTTCACCTTTCCAGTAAACCGCAATTGCGCAATCCCGCACTGCTGCTCGTTCCTGAAGTCCAACTTGACCAGTACCCGGTTCCGAGAATAATCAGCAGGTACCTGGAAGCGGCACATGGATAGCATGACAACGAATTGCCGGTAACTGTTCCCTGTTCACTTGGCATTCTAGTCTCAAACAATTAAGTTTGCCTTTCATAACGGCAATCAAAGCAAATTTTTACCTTAATGTCCGGCATCAACAAAGTAATCCTGGTAGGCAACCTGGGAAAGGATCCCGAAGTAAGGCACCTGGAAGGCGGGGTTACCGTGGCGAAGTTTCCGCTGGCCACTTCCGAAACCTATAAGAAGTCTGATGGCACACGTGTGGAGAACACGGAATGGCACAACATTGTCATGTGGCGCGGACTGGCTGAAAGCGCTGAAAAGTACCTGCGCAAGGGCAGCCTTGTTTATATTGAAGGCAAGATAAAAACCAGGTCATGGGAGGACAAGGGTGTCAAGAAATATTTTACCGAAATCGTGGCCGATGTCATGACGATGCTTGGCCGTCGCCCGGATGAAGCCACCAAGGATGCGGTCTCCAGCCAGTATGCGAAATCTGAATCGCAAAAGCAGGTACCGCCGGCCTCCGACACCACCGACGATTTACCTTTTTAGCTTACGCGACAAGCGTCTCCCCCACCACGTTCCGGCTGAACTGTTTATTGTCGCGAACCGAAAAATTGTAGGTTTGTGAAAAGCATCCCGTAATTGGAACTGACGTTTTCCTGCCTGCCGCTCGACTTTATCCGCCACATTGGAATCGATGCTGCCCTTGATCTCCTGGTAATTGCCATCCTGCTTTTCCTTTCCGGCATGTTTTCCAGTTCAGAAGTGGCGTTCTTTTCACTGAACCCTGTTCAGCTGGCGGAAATCCAGAAAAAACCCACGGGACCACACGCCATGATGCTGAAGCTGCTGCAGCGTCCCAAGCGGCTGCTGGCCACCCTTTTGATTTCAAACAACCTGGTGAACGTGGCCATTGTCATTCTCGCCTCTGTTTTTGTACTGGGCACTTTCGACTTCTCTGAATTTCCGACGCTGGGATTCGTGATTGAAGTGATCCTGGTGACATTCGTTATTGTATTGATGGGCGAGGTGATGCCCAAAATATATGCCACGCAAAAAACCATGTCCCTGGCCCGCTTCGTGGTCTATCCTGTCTATATCGCGGACAAGATTCTGACCCCGTTCAGCTACCTGCTGGTCAGGTGGACAGCTGCCGTGGACAAACGCATTGCGCGCAAGGGCTACCATGCCACTATCGATGACCTGACGCATGCCATAGACCTTACCTCAGACCAGAGTACGCCTGCTGACGAAAAGAAGATTTTGAAAAGCATTGTGCGATTCGGGAACATCGTGGTACGGCAGGTCATGAGACCGCGGGTGGATATCATGGCCTTCGACAGCCAAATGAGATTTACCGAAGTGCTGGCAAAGGTGAAGGAGCAGGGGTACTCCCGGATACCGGTTTACGAAGGCTCCTATGATACCGTCACCGGAATGCTTTACATCAAAGATCTGCTTCCGCATCTTGACAAGGATGATGACTTCGACTGGCAGGCCCTTGTGCGGCGCCCTTATTTCGTGCCGGAAAACAAGAAGATCAACGATCTGCTTGATGAATTCCAGGAGAAGAAAATACACATGGCCATCGTCATTGATGAATACGGTACGGCACTGGGAATCGTCTCCCTGGAAGACATCCTCGAGGAGATCGTGGGGGAGATCAGCGATGAATTCGACGATGAGGAGCCGTTTTATTCAAAGCTTGACGATCAAAATTACGTGTTCGAGGCCAAGACGCCGGTTAACGACGTATGCCGGATCATGAATGTGGACCGCAGGGTTTTCGGCAAAGCCGATAACCTGGCCGGCTACATACTTGAACAAAGCGGCACCATCCCTGGAAAAGGGGAAGTCATCGAAGGAAAAAACCTGCGATTCACGATCGAAGCATCGGACCGGCGCAGGATCATGCGCATAAAAGTAACGCGGCTCACTGAACCGAAGGAAAAGGCGAACGAATGAAGCTGGGATATCTCCTTTTTGTATTCATCGGCGTTTGCCTGGCCTCCTGCACATCAGACTATGTGCCTAAGCCGCGGGGTTATTTCAGAATAGAATTTCCTGACAAGAATTACAGTGAATTCCGACCCGGCACCTGCCCGTTTACTTTTGAGATCCCGGCCTATTCGGTGGTCTTGCCGGATACGGACAGGCTTTCCGAGCCCTGCTGGTGGTATGTGCAGTATCCCCGGTTCAACGGCACGCTCTATTTGTCTTACAAGCCGGTGGATGGAAACCTCGGGCAGTATATAGAAGATACATATGAGCTCGTGTACAAGCATACCATCAAAGCCAGTGAGATCAATGAAAAACGATTCGCCACAGCTGGCGGGGTATTCGGCGTCTTGTATATCATTGGCGGAAACGCTGCGTCTGACGCGCAGTTTTTCGTGACTGACTCCACCAGGCATTTTATACGCGGCGCCCTTTATTTCAATGCGCTTCCGAACAGTGACTCCATCGCGCCGGTGGCGCGCTTCCTGAGGGATGATATTGAACATATGATCGAGACGCTGAGGTGGAAGCAGGGCGCTTTGCATGAATAACATGCTGGCTGTTGCTGAATTTCCTTCTTTTCACTGACAAGCGGCAGGCGCCAGCGGCAGTTGGCAGTCCAATTCATGTATCTGGTATATTCCGGCCTCTGATACTGACCATTGGTTACCGGTGACAGATCACGAACCGCTGATCTCTGATTACGGATCACTGTTCACCGATCCCCTTTCATAATCCCTTGACTGACAACCGGAGAGGCTGAGTTTCAGCACTATTTAGTACCTTTGCAGCCGTTTTTTACCCATGATCGGCATCCTTAACAAGACCTTCGGAAAGCTGTTCGGCAGCAAGGCCGAATCAGACCTCAAAGCGCTGAAACCTGTCCTGGAAAGCACGCTTAGTGCCCATGGACCTATCAGCGAACTCAGCAACGACGAGCTCCGTGGCATGACGGCAAAGTATCGCAAGCAGATCACGGATGCCCTGAAGGATTCCGATGAGGAGCTGGCCCGCCTGAGCCAGGAGGCAGAGGACAACGAGGATATCAAAGAGAAAGAACGCCTTTTCGAACGTGTCGATGCACTCAAGAAACAGCAGCTGGAGACCATTGAAGAGGTACTTCAGGAAATCCTTCCCGATGCCTTCAACGTGGTTAAGGAAGTGGCGCGGCGGTTGACCGAAGACGGTGACCTGCGCGTAACAGCGACCGACGCCGACCGTGCCATCGCCGCGGACCGGGAAAGTGTGGTGATCGAAGGTGACCAGGCCATATACCGTAAAAAATGGATGGCGGCCGGAGTGGAAGTGGAATGGAACATGGTGCATTACGACGTGCAGCTAATAGGAGGTATTGTCCTGCACAGGGGCAAAATCGCCGAGATGGCGACCGGTGAAGGCAAGACCCTTGTGGCGACCCTGCCGGTTTACCTGAATGCCCTTCCCAACAGGGGCGTGCACGTGGTCACGGTAAACGACTACCTCGCCCGGCGTGACAGCGAATGGAACGGTCCCATTTTCGAGTTTCTCGGACTGAGCGTGGATTGTATCGACAAACACCAGCCAAACAGTCCTGAACGAAGAAAGGCATACCAGGCTGACATCACCTACGGCACGAACAACGAATTCGGCTTCGACTACCTTCGTGATAACATGGCCCGCTCGCCCCAGGACATGGTTCAGCGGCCGCATCATTATGCCATCGTGGACGAGGTGGATTCCGTACTTGTCGATGATGCGCGTACTCCGCTTATCATTTCCGGTCCCACACCCAAGGGCGACGACCAGCAGTTCCATGCGCTTAAGCCCAAGGTGCAGCAACTGATCAACGCGCAACGCAATTACCTTAATACGATGCTTGCCGACGCACGCAAGAAATTCGGAGAGGGCAAGGAAGACGATGCGGGCATGCCGCTGCTGCGCTGCTTTCGCGGGCTGCCCAAAAACAAGGCGCTGATCAAGTTTCTCGGAGAAACCGGTGTGAAGTCCCTGCTGCAGAAGACAGAAGGGCGGTACATGCAGGATAACAACCGTGAAATGCATAAGGTGGACGAGGAGCTATACTTCGTCATCGACGAGAAAAACAACTCGGTAGACCTCACCGACAAAGGCGTGGAACTGATCACCACCGCAAACGAGGACGCGGGCTTTTTTATCATGCCTGATGTGGGAGCTTCAATCGCCGAAATTGAAGGGTCTGACCTTGAAGACAAGGACAAGCTTGAAAAGAAGGATGAACTGATGCGCGATTTTGCCATCAAGTCCGAACGCATCCATACCATAAACCAGCTCCTGAAGTCCTATACACTTTTCGAGCGCGACGTGGAATACATTATCGCCGACGGAAAGGTGAAGATCGTCGACGAACAAACCGGGCGGGTCATGGAAGGGCGCCGGTACAGTGACGGCCTGCACCAGGCCATCGAATCCAAGGAAAATGTGAAAGTAGAAGCGGCCACACAAACTTATGCAACCGTTTCCCTCCAGAACTATTTCCGCATGTACCACAAGCTGGCGGGCATGACCGGAACGGCCGAAACGGAAGCCAATGAGCTCTGGCAGATATATAAACTTGATGTGGTGGTGATTCCCACCAACAGGCCGATTACCCGCGATGATATGGAGGACCTGGTCTACAAGACCAAGCGGGAAAAGTACAATGCGGTGATCGATGAGATCGTCAAGCTCCGGGAGGCCGGCAGGCCTGTGCTCGTGGGGACCACCTCTGTCGAGGTGTCGGAGTTGCTGAGCCGGATGCTGAAGCTCCGCAAGATCAACCACAACGTACTGAATGCGAAACAACATCAACGTGAGGCGGAAATAGTTGCAGAGGCCGGTGAGCCCGGCACGGTGACCATTGCCACCAACATGGCAGGACGTGGAACTGACATCAAGCTGGGCCAGGGGGTACGTGAATCCGGTGGCCTTGCCATTATCGGAACGGAACGACATGAGTCGCGGCGCGTGGACCGCCAGCTGAGAGGACGGTCCGGCCGGCAGGGCGACCCCGGCACGAGCCAGTTTTTCGTATCCCTTGAGGATGACCTCATGCGGCTGTTCGGTTCAGACCGCATCGCCAGGCTGATGGACCGCATGGGAATCGAAGAAGGGGAAGTGATCCAGCACAGCATGATCTCACGGTCTATCGAACGTGCCCAGAAAAAGGTAGAGGAGAACAACTTTGGAATCCGCAAACGGCTCATCGAGTATGATGATGTCATGAACCAGCAGCGGAACCTCATTTACAGGAAGCGCAGGCATGCACTGTTCGGAGAGCGGTTGTCACTCGACCTGGTTAACATGCAGTGGGACGTTGCGGAAAGCGTTGTACACTCGAGGCTAGAAACGCGCGATTTCGAAGACTTCAAGATGGACCTGCTCCGGTACTTTTCGATCGAGACGCCAGTGAAGGAGGAAGAATTCTTTAAAGCGGACACCGCGGCCCTTACACAGGAGGTATACGAAACAGCCCATAACCACTACACGGTAAAGTCACAGCTGATTGCGGAGAAGTCGTTTCCGGTCATCGAGGATGTTTACCAGAACCAGGGCCAGGTGTACGAAACCATCGTGGTGCCATTCACCGACGGGAGCAAACAGCTTCAGGTGGTCGCCAACCTGGAAAAGTGCTACGAGTCGAAAGGCCGTGAGCTGAACATGGCGTTTGAACGTTTTGTGACGCTCGCTTTTATCGACGAGGCATGGAAAGAACACCTCCGGGAAATGGATGAGCTGCGGACTTCTGTTCAGGGTGCCGTCTACGAGCAAAAGGATCCGTTGCTTATTTACAAGTTCGAATCCTTCGAGGTGTTCAAGCAAATGCTGGATCGCGTCAACAAGGAAATCCTGTCATTCCTGTTCAAGGGGTTTATCGCTGTCAAGGACTCATCCTCCGTCAAAGAGGGCACGGCCCCCCAGCGGAGCGACCTCAGCGGCTTGCGTACCAGCCGGACTGATGCTGCCGCGGGTGCGCCACAGCGTCCCGGCGGACCGCCAGGACAGCAGCCCGCTCAGAAAGCACAGCCCGTACGCGTGGAACGAAAAGTGGGAAGGAATGAGCCCTGCCCATGCGGAAGCGGTAAGAAATATAAAAACTGTCATGGGGCAGCAGTGGCCAAGCTGTAACCAGGAATTATCATTCCCGGCCAACCGACTGATTACGATACCCGAAAGAACCCGCTGCCTTTATGTCCAAAAAGAGAATCCTGGTTGTCGACGATGAACCCGACCTGGAGCTTCTCATCAGGCAGAAGTTCCGGAGTGACATACGAAAGGGTTTGCTTGAATTCGACTTTGCAGGCAATGGCATGGAAGCACTGGAGAAGATCGAACAGGGCGGGCCGGTAGATGCCATTTTCACCGATATCAACATGCCCATGATGGATGGGCTTACGCTCCTGTCCAAGCTCCGGGAAAGAAAAGGCGTGCACAAGGCCGTGGTTGTTTCCGCCTATGGCGATATGGAAAACATCCGCTCGGCCATGAATAAGGGGGCCTTCGATTTCATTACCAAGCCCATCGACTTCAACGACCTTCAGGCAACCATGGAAAAGACCATCCGGGAAGTGGAAGTCATCCGTGAGGGGATCGAGGCGCGGGAGAAACTTGGAAAGACGATTCATGAAAAGGAAATCGCGGAAGTGGAACGGCGGCAGGCACTGGAAAGCAAGAAGCATGAACAGCAGTTCCTGGCAAACATGAGCCATGAAATCCGGACCCCCATGAACGTGGTCATTGGCATGACCAACCTGCTTCTGAAGAATAATCCGGAAGAGAACCAGCTAAAATACCTGCGGGCAATCAAGGACTCATCCGACAACCTGCTTGTCATCATTAATGACATCCTGGACCTGTCCAAGATTGAAGCCGGGAAGATCAGCATGGAAACCATTCCCCTTTCGATCCGTGAAGTCATGAACCTGGTCGATGTGGCGCTGCGTGTGAAGTCGGAAGAAAAGGGGCTGGAATTCAAGGTGACCGTTGAAGAGAAAGTTCCTGACACGGTGCTTGGCGACCCTGTGCGCCTGAACCAGGTACTGGTCAACCTGGCGGGCAATGCCATTAAATTCACCAGCGAAGGCATGGTAACAGTAAGCTGTACCCTGGAAAGCGAAAAGGACGATACCTGCCGGCTCCGGTTTGATGTCACGGATACGGGCATAGGCATTCCTGAGGACAAAGTCAATAGTGTATTCGAGAAGTTCACCCAGGCCTCCGGCGATACCACCCGTAAGTTCGGGGGGACAGGGCTGGGGCTGACCATCTCGAAACAACTCGTGGAGCATCACGGCGGCACCATTTCCGTAACCAGCAAGTATGGCGAAGGTTCCGTATTCTCGTTCGTCATCCCGTACCCGGTGGCAACCGAAGCGGATAAAAACGATTTGTCCGAAAAAATCGATCCCGATAGCCTGGGAGCGCTCAGTGGAAAGAAGATCCTGTTGGTGGACGACAACCCGTTTAACCGTGTGGTGGCGGCGGACACGATACACGCCTACGTAAAGGGCGTGCAAATTGATGAAGCCACCAATGGAAGGGAGGCGCTGGACATGATCATCAAGGAACCGTACAACCTGGTGATCATGGACGTCCAGATGCCTGAAATGGACGGCTTTGAGGCCACCCGCCGGATTCGTGCTGACCTGGATGCCCCGAAAAGCCAAACCCCCGTTCTGGCGATGACCGCCAGCGTCATGCAAGAGGAAGTGGACAAGTGCCTTGACGCGGGCATGAATGCCTTCATCACGAAACCATTTAACCCTGATGACCTTATCAGGCAGATCAGCAAGCTCCTGCTTGGCGACCCCCTGCCGGATTCCTGATACGCGGGTCCTGAAACTGTTAAAACCAAATACAAGAATTTATCATAAGCTTATGCCTGTCGCAGACCTTACATTCCTTAACTCCTTTGCAGGGGGGGACCGTGAAAAAGTCAACAAGTACATCAACCTGTTCCTGCAGCATGCCCCGGCCATGGTATCTTCCATGGAGAAGCATCTCGGGGATGCGGACTATCCATCTCTTAAGACCACCGCGCATGCGCTTAAGCCGCAGATCACCTACATGGGAATCAAGGGTGGTGAAGAGCTCATCAAGCGCATAGAGAATAACGCAGGAGAACAGAAAAACACCGAAAGTTTACCCGGACAACTCGATGAGCTTAAAAAGCTGCTCGATCAAGCATACCCGGAGCTAAAGAGCGCCATTACCGGCTAGCACGCCGGGCCTGGTTGTTCATATAAAATTAAATACGGAAATTGCACACCAAACCTAACCGCCATGGCTGAAAAAACCGTTTTTGTTGTCGAAGACGAGATGATGCAGCGAGAGATGCTCGTGGATCACCTTTCCAAGATGTCACATTACAGGGTGAAGGCCTTTGAAACGGGAGAGGATTGCCTGCAGGCCATCCGGAACGGAGAAAAGCCTGTTATCGTATTCATGGATTATTTTCTGAACAGTGTGAAGAAGGATGCGAGCGACGGATTGGAAGTACTGACCGAGGTAAAAAAGCACCTTCCGGAATCCGAAGTGGTGATGTTGTCAGGCCAGGACAAAATAGAAGTGGCGGTGGATGTGATGAAATACGGTGCGTTTGATTACATCGTTAAAGGTGAAAGCGCGTACTACCGGGCTGAAAAAGCCATTTTCAATATCTACCGGTATACCAAGATGAAGGGTGATGCGAGCAAGTATAAAAAGCTGACCATTACATTCGGCATTGCCTTCGTGCTTATGATCATCCTTTTTATTTTCATGCAGCAGCAGGGCCTGATCACAGACCGGCCCGGTTGGTTGTAAGCGCATGGCTTGGGTTTATGCAAGAGTAGCCTGGACCCCTGAACAAATGCTTACCTGTCCCCTCTTCTCCTGATCATCACCAGGATCAGCATGGCCGAGGCATAGAGCAGTCCGGCCTTGGCAAGGTAATCCCCATAACGTGCATAAAATGTCACCTTGTCGCTGGCATTGATCGTGGCGGAAATGACATCCTCTTCCCAGTATTTTGTGGGTTGCAGGATATCGCCCCGCTGGTTGATGAAGCAGGATATCCCCGTGTTAGCCGAACGGGCAATGCTTCGACGCATTTCGATGGCACGCAGCCGCCCGTACTGCAGGTGTTGCCGATGGCCAGGCGTGTGACCCCACCAGCCGTCGTTTGTAATGATGAAAAGCAAATCGGCATTCTTCCTGACGTAATCGGCCACATACTCCCCGTACACCGACTCATAGCAGATAATAGGAGCGGCAACGTGCTCCCCGGACCGGAATACCATTCTTTCCGGGTCCTTTCCCAGGCTGCCTGAAATACCGCCCAGGTCAATGGCGAATTTTTCGAGAAATCCGAAGATGCGTGGATAGGGCATCTTCTCCACTCCCGGTACCAGTTTTGACTTGTGATGCACCTGGATGGAGTCCGTGGTATCGAGAAACAGCGCGGTGTTGAATGAGTCGTAATAACCTTCTGATTTCGTAAATCTCCGTGCCGTGGACGATCGTTGTGTCGAGTCCGGGTATTGCCTGTAAGTTGAGGCGCCAATAACGATTCTAAGGCCGGGGAACGCGCCCATGAATTTCCTGAGCAGGCCCACATCCGGATGCAGGTGCAGCTCTTCCTCCCACATGCCAGACACCATGGCCGTTTCAGGTGCGACCAGGTAATCAACCGCCGAGTCCGTTTTGGAGGCCGCAAGCTGCAACAGCCGGATCAGTTGCTGGCGGGCAGAAAGGGTACCGAACTTCTCATGATAGGGGTCGATATTAGGTTGTACCACCGTTATGTTCACCGGGTGCGGCGTTTCCTCGTATGTATGATACCGTGTCAGCGAACAGGCAACCGGGATCAACAGCAGGGCCGCGACCATCACGGATTTTGTTTTCCGTGTTTCCTCACGCGCGAAAAAGAGCAGGCGGTACAACATGATGTTCAGTGCCAGTATCCATAGCGAGCCGCCAAGGATACCTGTGTATTCATACCACTGGATCCATCGAGGCATGGTAGCCAACCCGTTGCCCAGGGTAAGCCACGGCCATGAGATATCCCAGTTCAGGTGCAGGTACTCGAATGAAAGCCAGTAGGCGATCAGTGCCGGGTAGGCAAACGTGTCCTGTACCTTCTTGCGGGTCTGGTGAAAAAGCATAAACACCAGCGCCATGAACAGTGAATTGCATAACACCGCCGCCACCACGCCAAAAAGGGAGGAATTGTACACCCACCATGTGGTGAGCAGATTCCAAAGAAAGAATGACAAATAGACCCAGCCGAAAAGCCCCCGGGACCTTCCCGCACGGAAGTACCGGTCCTCCAGCACCAAAAGCGGGATCCAGGCCAGGAACAGCAGCGGGGCGAACCCACCGGCAGGCCAGGCCAGCCAGCCCAGCAATGCGCTTCCGGCAGTAAGCAGGAAAGGCGTTGCCCTGTTCATACGGTTCAACAAATGTGCGAAAACGAAGAGAATTGGGTTGGGGCGCGTGAAAGGTGGTTGGTGATCCGTTATCCGTGAACCGCAATCCCTGCCTGATGGCAGTCAGGGTTAATCCGCGAACCTTCCGGTTAGCGCATCAGGTACATCTTACCCCAGCCCTTTTTGAAAAAGCGGTCCGCTTCAGTGGCACGGCGTTCGATGCCCTGGCCGTTAATCTCCGTGTTGACACGGTACAGGTAAATGCCATTG
The DNA here is from genome assembly GCA_024638565.1 of Bacteroidota bacterium. GTDB lineage: Bacteria > Bacteroidota > Bacteroidia > AKYH767-A > OLB10 > JAHEKC01. The sequence continues at coordinate 12,775 of JAHEKC010000018.1, read as the reverse complement.
GCAAGCTGGTCCCCGTACTCGTCACGGCCATCCCAGGCGTACTGGGTGATGTTCCTGCCTATATGAATAGGCCCGAGTTCGTCCTGGAGTATCGTTCGTATGATCTTTCCGGTCACCGTCATGATCTGGATCCGCATACCGGTGGGGATCTCCTGGCCGGTCAGCGTAAACACGAATCGCGTGGAGGTGGAGAACGGGTTCGGATAGTTGATCACCTCCGTGATGGTGGAACGGTTTATCACCTCGAATGAAATCTTGTAGCTGTTTCCGCCTGACAGGTTTCCGGCTTCATCGCTGCCCTGTACTTCCAGGGTGTAGGTGCCGTCTACCGGGAAGTTGGGGTAATATTCTATCACAAAGGTGTTATCCGGAAGGGCTGCGGGCGACCATTTCATCTTGTCCGTTCCCGTACCGCTGTTGGGACTGCCTTCAAAAAAGACCTGTTTCGACCCACCCGTGGAGTCGGTCAGGAATACGCGGTACTTGGCCGTATCCTCAAGGGCTACAAACTGGTTTTCGTCCTTCAGCCTGATGAGGATGGCCGGCTTCGGTGAAACGATGTCGCCGTTCAGGATATGGATGCCGTCAAAAGTCACGTCCAGGATGGGGTTGGTGATGTCACTGTTCACCTTGAACGCCCTTGAAGTGATGTTGTTGAAATGGTACTGCTCCTGCAGGTGCTGCGCATTGAATGGATTGACTTCAATCCACATGGAGCTCAGGCCGGGATGACCCCGCGTATCGAAACTGGCTGATGCGATAAAGTAGTCCCCGGCGGTGAGCGGCTTGTACTTCGGTGATCCTACATCCACCCGGTTATTGTTCCCGTCATAAATAAAGAAATCAACCGTCATGCTGTCGGGGAAATCAGTGGTGCTGATGTTTTCAAAAGCCATTTCGAAATCATAGTTCTCCCCTTCCTGAACGGTGTCTTTTGCGACGCTGAAATGCCTGATCGGGTTCAGCGCTCCCTCGGGTACTTCAGTAAAATAGATCTGCCAGCGCTGAAGCTGCGGTGGTGATTTTTGCAACTCATCCTGCATATAGGCCTTTAGCTTCAGGTACGGGTAATTCGTGGCGTCAATGCCTGCCAGCGACATATCCATGGAGTCCACGGGGATGCCATCAATGAGCACTGTTTCGTTCAACGTGGTGTCCAGGCCGATCACCTTGAGGTGGATGCTGTCCGCCAGCGGCGTGGGTTCCACCGGGAACTGCTCCCAGTGCAACTCCGACCATTGCTTAGCCGGCCCGATGGTCACCGAGGTAACGAATCCCTTGTCCCAGTTTCCGCCCAGCAGCGTATCCAGCTGGATGGCTGTGTTTACGGAATCGCCAAGTACTTCGCGGGCGCTGGCCGGATCACCTTTCTTCGCAAAGAAGATCAGGGGCTGCCACCAGGCAGGCGTATCCACGGCTGTCACCAGCTGGCTGCCCAGGTTCTCGAAGGCAGTGCGCAGCGCGGGTTCCCACTGACCGTAATACGGGTTGGCGAATGTATACGCCAGGATATAATTGCCCGCAGGGATGAGGCTGTCCAGTGCGTACCGGAGGCTGTCGCGCCCCGCCGGGTCCGTCATTCTGAAAGCAAAGAATGCTTCAGGCCGGCTGCGTCCTGTATTCGGTCCGGCACAGCCGTATGACTTACCGGAAATGTTGTCGTACTTGTTCCAGTTCCCCAGGTCGTGCGTGGCATTGGTCCACGGGTCGAGCGTGATGCTGTCGAGCACGGCCAGGTTCACCTGGTTGGGACAGCCCCCGTAATCCATGAGCTGGTTATCGAGGTAGTATTCACATAGGTCCCCGATAATGTAATTAGGCTTGAGGGAATTGTTGCATACCAGCGATTTTGCCACCGACACGAATGTAAACGTGGTATCCTGGCTTGCCGGCTTGTTGGTATAGATCACATTCTGGAAATCGTCTTCCTTGAACTGCGAATAGTGCGCCTGCGACCAACCCGTCTTACCGGGAATGTATATGAAGGAGCTTTCGTTCCACTTGTAGGTCGTATCCGATTGGATGAGCTTGTTCGCCACGCGCCAGTAATACACCTGGTTGGGGTCGAGCTTGAACGGCAGGTTCCAGCTCACGATCCCGCCCTTGCTGTTGATGGTGACCGACTGGTACACCCCCGAAGTGAAATTGAACCGGTCCGTCGTATCAATTTCGAACAGGTAGTCGGTAGCCTCAGCGAACAGGTCAGTGGTCGACGCTTTCAGGGTAATGCTGTCGCCCGGCACGATGGCGTATTCTGCCGGGAAGACGGGTACAATGTCTCCGGACCGGATCAGCAACGGTACATTCTTGGCTTCGTTGTTGAATTCATTGCTTTCGTCGATCTCATCGGGGATGGTGGCGTCAACCTGCACATCGAAGAAGTTCAGCCCGGGGGCATGCAGGAAATTCATGGGTACTGAAACGGTGACGGTATCAATGAACGGCATCGCGGCAAGCGTCTGCTCGTGCACCCAGGGGGTAAATCCGTCCGGGAAGCGCCGCACGATCCGCAGCTGGTAGGGTTTATTGATGGCACGGCCCAGGTTTCGCACGATCACATTGATCTCGAAAGATGGCATGTCGGAGGAGATATTCGCAGGAGTGAAGAACACGTTGGAATTGGTCACCTCCAGGTCGGGTTTGTCATGGTCGTACAGCCTGATGGCCGGGTCTCCATGCAGCGTCATACCCAGCGTAAGCGCCTGTGTGGCCAGGCGGCTGCCATACCAGACACTGTCCACGGTATTGGCCATGCATATGCCGATGCCGTCGCCGTAGCTCCAGCTCGCGATGTTCTTGTACAGGGGGGTGGTATACGCCGCCTGGTCATGGATGTAACCCACATTCGGGGAGGCAATAAATCCAATGGCACCCTTGTCCACCTGGAAAATGAAGTCTTCACTGTACTGCCGCGCATGCACATGAATATCGCCCACGAAACAGGAATTGGCAATAATGACCGGGTATTTGTCCTTGTTATTGTAGTTGGCGGGGTCATCCGTGGTGATATCGAACGTGGAACCTGAAGCATGCGCGAAAAATGTCATGATGGTCGTGCCGCTGTCGATGAGAGACTGCAGGTAGGCGCTCAGGTTGATCTGTATGGGTGCGGTGGAGGTCTTGAGGAATGTGGTGACATGGCCGGCATAAAGCGTATCCTCGATGACGGATTCATAGTTCGCCAGGACATTCCTGATTTCTGTCTGCTCGAAAGCATTGCTGCCGCCGCCGAAGTGCAGCACCCGCTTCATCCATGGCTGCGGTGCCAGCTGGTGCTGAAGGTCGTGGGCAATAATCTTGTCGAGGTACATGTACACATCGCTGGAATCTCTTGCAGCGAGGCGCCCGGTGGCCATTTGCGGCACCAGGAGCGAGTCGCCCTGGTCCTTCGCCGTCAGGATCATGTCCGAGGGCGGGTTGCCGTACGTGGGCACCAGGTTGTACTGGTAATGCGACGGGTTGCGGCGAATGTTCTCCGGCCGGTACGACTTGCCGAAAAGAAACATATACTTCGGATGGGCGTTGTACTTGTCCATCGTCAGCAGTGCGAAATTCCGGATGGCCACGGGGTTTTGCCGGATGCCATATGCAAACTGGTCATACAGCTCATTGACATCAGCCATCAGCACATTGAAGCCCCCTCCGGCCGCAGAAGCGCGGTAGTCGCGGTAAGCTTGCGCCGATGACCATAACACCGGGTGCGTGACCATCAGGTAATCGGCGTCATACAGGCCCTGGAATTCGAAATTCAGGAAACGGCCATACCGTGCCGGGTCCGTTGACACAGGCCGGATGTCGAAACCCGTACTCGTGATCATTGTACTCTCGGTGCTGAGCACCGCGACCCGGTCCTGGAAGTTTGTCGTGGGCAGTGCCTGCCAGAGGGTGCCGTTGGGGAAAACCGTCACCTTCCGTACCGTATCAGATGGCGTTTCCCCGTCCAACACGTAGATCCATTTAGCCGAAGTATTGCCCACCTGGAAGCTATCCACGTTCATCAGTGTAAGCGCATCGGTGCTACTGGCCTTGATGGTCAGCCTGTAGTTCCCGTCCGTCTCGCCTTTAAGGCTGTACCGGTGGGGGTATACGATGCGCGCCCAGGGAACCGAGTTGCTCTGGGCGCCGGTCAGGCCCTGGCCTGGCATATAGGAAAACGTCGCTTGCGGGTTGGCTGGATCGAAGGATGTAGTATGAACGGTGCCACTTACCGGGCTGACAGAATAACCAATGGGTGCGAATGTGGTCCCCACAAGGTTTCCGTTGACAAGGACATCCCACGACCCCCCCTGTGAATTCAGCCGCAGGAACATCGTACTGACCTCGGCGTTGATCCCTGATGCAATATGAATGTTGGGAGTGGCGATGACACGAGACTGCGCATTGGCGAATCGCGGGCCTGTATGGCCTTCACCCCTGCTGTACTCCGCATCCACGCTTACCTCGGCATACCCTGTAGCATATTCCCCGCCGTGGTAGGAGTCGATCTTTTCCCTGTAGAAGTAATCCGCTGGTGTGTAGGCGGGAAAGTTATTGGCAGCTTCGACTACCATGCGCTTGTTCTGCTTGGTTACATCGGCATTGAACGTGAGGAAATAAGCCGAGGTGTCGTTGAACAGGCTGTAATAGGGATTTACCTGGCTGGTCGTGGTATCGTATATGTGCGTGTCGAATGAGCCGTCATTTGTCCTGCCATAAAATTCGATGTAGTCACCTGCATCGAACGAGCCGTCTCCCTCGCCTTCCACATGGATGAAATGCTCCTCACCCCGGTGGAACAGCTGAAAGCGGTTCGGGTCCTGGAGCGTGATGGAAGTGTACTGGGCAATATCAGCCTGCGTGATCCGGTGGATTCCATCCTGGCTGACATCAATGCGCAGGTACTGCTGCAGCGAATGGGGGTTGGTCACGGAGGTGACGATCCACTCATTGCGGTATGTTTGGGCCTGCAGTGATGCGGTGAAAAGAGCCAGCAGTAAAATGGCGTAAAGTCTGCCCATGCACCTATATTTCAGCATTATACATTACCCCTGTACATTTTCAACGGCTCCGGCCTTGTTTTGTTTAAAAATACTGAGCCTGAGAGAGAACACGTTGGAATACAGGGTCTCGCCCACACTGCCAATATTGGTAAGCGCGTAATCGATCGTCAGGTTCCGCAGCTTGATCCCCAAACCCAGGTTTGGCTGTATGGATGTACTTGTGCTGCCATCTATATCCTTGATTTCCTGTATGTTTCCGATTCCTGCCCGCAGAAAAATAAACTTATTGTACCCAAGCTCCAATCCTACCCTGGGATCTACGCTCACCGGGTCGCTTTTGATAAGGACGTTCCGTTTGCCGTCAAAGGTCACATCAAGGTTTACCTCTGGCTGGATGGTGAATTTTGGTGTGAGGTCATGAAGGTAGCCGGCTCCGAGAACAAGTTTGGGTAAGGTGACCTCCAGTCCGTTTTGCGGGATCTCGTTGCCGGTCTGGATGAATACATCCTCCAGTTCCTCCGTGTTGAAGCTCCATGCGTTGAACGTGGAAGAAATATCCCTGCCCACGGCGCCGAACTTCCACTTGTCCTTTTCGTATTGCACGCCGGCATCAAGTCCGAATCCCCATGCGCTGGCGAATTTGCCGGCCTTGCGGTGTACGATCTTGAAGTTCCCCCCGTACCGCAGGCCGGGGATGCCCGTGCGCTTTGAATACGAAAACAGGAATGCGTAGTCGGCAGCGGAAAATGATTTGAGCCTGTCGTAATCCACGGCCCCGTTTGCGTCAATCAGCTCTGTTGAATCTATGATATCATCCACCGCAAAACGGATTACGGAAGCGGCCACCGTGCGTGTGGCATCCACAGTTGCGGCCAGGGTTCCGTAATCGAACTTGGCGATGCCTGCAAAATACTCGTTGTGCATCACGGCTACCTGGAGGTCGCCATCTGCCAGGCACAGGCCGGCGGGGTTCCAATAGGCTGCCGAGGCGTCACTTACGGAGGCCACCTGGGCACCGGACATGCCGAGTGCCCTGGCCCCCACCCCTATGGACAGGAATTCGTTACTGTATTTGGGTGTGCTGGTCTGGCAGGGTGACAGCGTTGCGGTCCCCAGGACCAAGCTACAAACGGCAATGGCTTTTTTCATCATCAGGCAGCTAGCAGGTACGGATCATCTAAACGTAATTACCCGCAATCCTGTTTTCAGGCAGACAACGGGTTTCTGAAGTCCTAAACGGCAACCGCTATTTAAAAGTATGGCCCGAAGGTAATATCACCTCTGTCGGGCATACTCAAAATTAGCAAATTAGCCTGATCAGATATCATGCTTTTGCATGAAATATGCAAAAGGCCCGGTTGGTAAATTGGCTATTTTTGCCTGCGCCCGGAAACCATGAATAAGAAGCAGTTGCCCAATGTGCTGACCTGCATGAATTTGTTATGCGGATGCGTGGCCATCATCTCCGTTTTTCACGGAAATGTGGTGCTGATGGCCGGCATGGTGTTCCTGGCGGCACTATTTGATTTCATGGACGGGCTGACGGCGCGGTCCCTGAATGTATATTCCGAGCTTGGAAAGAACCTCGATTCGCTGGCAGACGTGGTGACTTTCGGTGTGGTCCCCGGCATGATACTGTACAACCTGTTCATCAAGCAGCCCGACCAGGAGTTTTTAGGAAGTTTTACGCTTTTCCACCTGTTAAAGTACTTCCCGTTTGTAGTTACCGTATTCGCCGCTTACCGGCTGGCAAAGTTCAACACCGACACCCGTCCGAAACATGTGTTTTACGGTCTGCCGGTTCCTGCCGCTGGAATCCTGGTGACCTCATTTCCGCTGATCGTTCGCTTTGATAACTTTGGCCTTGGCTCGCTTATCATGCACCCGGTTTTCCTGCTTGTCGCAAGCGTGGTGCTGTCCTACCTGATGATTTCCGATCTGCAGCTGTTCAGCCTGAAGTTTGCAAACATGGGCTGGAAGGATAACAAGATCCGGTTTATCTTCCTGGGCATATCACTGGTGCTCGTTATTGTGCTTCAATTCACTGCCATTCCTATAATCATATGCCTGTATGTCCTTTTATCGGTCATCCGGTATTACCTCATGAAAAACGCCCCCGCCTGATATGAAATACACTGCGAACATTACCGTCATGCCGCTGAAAGCCTTGCTTGATCCGCAAGGCAAGGCCGTATCCAACAGCATGGCTAACCTGGATCTTCCCGAGATCCGGAACGTACGCGTCGGCAAGCACATTACCCTTGAGGTTGAATCGCCAGACGAGAAGACAGCCCGGCAAAAAGTTGAAGATGCCTGTAAGAAACTGCTTGCCAATCCCATTATCGAATCTTACGAATTCGAATTGACAAAGGCATAGGATTTCAGTTCAGCTATTCGATAAGGAGTTTCAATGCCGCCGACGGCTTTCCTTCCGGGCGGATCTCAACCACGTAAAATCCAGGCGGGACTGACTCCCTGCTGAATGAAAGACGGCCAGGGGTCATTGCTTCCTTCCATAAAATCTTTTTTCCGAAGACATCGTACAGCCCGAACCCGAATGTTTCAAACGGGGCGCTCACTACTATAAAGTCCGTTGCAGGGTTCGGGTAAACCGCAACGTGTATTTCACTGATTTCATCCCTGCCAAGCAGCGGGTTGCAAACACCCACCTGGAACGGCAGTGCGTTAACACTCGTATCGGATGCCAGGGTTGTGCTGTCCGTCACCACGAGCCGCAGGTAGCAGTCGGCGGAAGAAACTCCGGCCGGGACGTCCCATTGGTACTTGCCGTTATTTGGAACGTCAGTTTCAACCGTTGTCCATGGACCTGAAGGTCCGCCGGACGAAAATTCGATTTTCACTGATGACGGGTGGTTTTGCGGTACGGCGCTTACCCAGTGGATGAACCTGACTGCACCCGAAGGAAGGCATGCATAGTTTCCAGGAGACTGTAAGGTCACTGCCAGGCTGGCGGCCACGCTGGTTTCCCGGATAAGCCGCAACCTGTTCTCGTAGGTGAACCAGCTTATATAATACTCTGCCCAGAACAGGATGTCAGGCATGCCATTATGGTCAATATCGGCAATGGCAATGTCCTTGGCATCGTCCATATTGCCAAACGTAAATGACTGGAAAAGGCTCCATGCGCTTCCGCCATTCCCTTTCCATATCTCCAGTGTTTCCTCACGCACGAGGACCAGGTCCATATGGCCGTCCATATCCAGGTCAGCCATTTCCAGGTCGCTGTAACTGCCGGTAACGGGAAGTCCGGCAGACATGCTTACCCATTGCTGGACCGGGTGCCATTCATATACGTATGGCTTCCCGGATTGCAGGAAGGCGATATCATCCGCGCCGTTGTTGTTGGCATCGCCAAGGGAGATGTCACCAAACCCGAAGTTGCCGGTGGTGGGCAGGTTTGCCTGCATGGGTGTGAAATTTCCCGTGCCGTCCCCGAAATAAACCGCCCCGCTCTGGTGACAGCAGGCGAAATCGAGGTTTCCGTCGTGGTTCAGGTCACCGAATTCAAAGTACTTTGAGGTGTTACCGCCCGTATACCCGTATGAATGCATCCAAGTGCCATTGGTTTGATTCAGGTATACATGGGTGCCCGCGCAGCAACCGAAAGATCCTGAGCCGATGTCCAGCCAGCCGTCGTTATTGACGTCCCCCAGGTCCGTACCCATCATCCCGTAGGTTTCACCGGCGGTGCCCAGCAGGTCGTCCCAGGGTGTCCATACGGTTCCGGTGCCGTCACCGATCGCGGCTTCGATAAGCTGGTCTCCGAAGTCCGTGCTGGAATAATCATGATGGATGCCATATGCCACGTCCTGGTACCGGTCGTTATTCACATCCCCCACCGCTATGCCGCCATAGCCGAAATTCCCGTTCTGAAACAGCGTCCATCCGGCACCAGTGCCATTGCCGAAAAACACGCTGACCCCATGCTGGTTGGTATTGATGAACGGGCTTCCGTGGTCCCCCACGGTCAGCAGGTCGGGATGGCCATCCTGGTCGACGTCGGAAACGGCCAATTCCGTCTTGCCACCATCCAGGTTCAGTGCATTGAATGCCGTCGAATCAACGGTATAGGATTGAGCGGTCGCCGACCATGGCAGGAGGCCGGCCAGCAGGAGTATGATATATCGCATGAGCGGTTATTGTTAGGGCAAAGTAAAAGTAAGGATTTTGCCGGGCGTGCCGGAGTACCGTTAACCCAAATTCTCTTTCTTTGTATGAATGACAACCGATATGAAACTCAAGAGCATCTCACTGATTTTGTGGCTGCTGGCAGGCACCATGGCTGCGCCTGCACAGTATACCCTGGACGCCGCACAGACGGGCGTACAGCTGAAAAGGCATATTTCCACGCTGGCCTCCGACCGTTTCGAGGGGCGGGAAGCAGGCAAGCCCGGGGAACAACGTGCATTTGAATACCTGATACGCGAGTTCAGGCTGGCGGGCATGATCCCGAAAGGCACGGAGGGATACCTGCAGCCGTTTACGTTTACGGATAAGACCGAAATGGGTGATGGATGTGCATTGCAGGTTAACGGCAGGAAGCTCGAACCGGGTAAGGATTTTTTCCCGTTGATCTATTCTGCAAATGGTACGGCCAAAGGGAAGACCCTGAATGCCGGCTACGGAATGATTGCGCCCCCGGTGGACCGTGACGATTATCGCGGACTGGAAAGCAAAGGTCGCGTGGTCGTAATCGAATGGGCAGCACCTGAAAATGCCGATCCCCATTCAAGGCTTGCCGAATTTGCAGATATCCGGACCCGGATTGACACGGCGGCCGGCAGGGGCGCCGCAGCGGTGCTTGTGATCAATACGGACGATGAATCCGACGACCCGCGAAAGGTATACCGGAACAAGGTTACGCCCTCGGATGTTCCGGTTTTGTTCGTTTCCGAACCGGAGGCTGTCAAGGCGCTCGGAAAGGGCGCGCATGTTAAACTCTCATCCGAACTGAAAAAAGTATCCGCCACGGGAAATAATGTCATCGGCTTTATCGACAAGCAGGCACCCGCGACGGTAGTTATCGGTGCACATTACGATCATCTTGGTTACGGACATTCAGGGTCTCTCTATCGTGGCGAGCCCGCCATTCATAACGGTGCGGATGACAATGCCAGCGGCACGGCGGCCCTGATTGAGCTGGGCCGGACGCTGCTGTCGGAAAAGGATGGTCCCAATTACCTTTTTATAGCATTTTCCGGGGAGGAAAAGGGCCTCCTGGGTTCCAACTATTTCGTTAAACATCCCACCATTGACCTGGCCACTGTTAATTACATGATGAACATGGACATGGTGGGGAGGCTGGATTCGGCAGACCGTACCCTGCAGCTGATGGGCACCGGCACCTCTCCTGCCTGGGAGGAAATCATCAGCTCCGTGAACATTGATTCTGTGGAAATCAAGCGTACGGAAAGTGGTGTGGGGCCTTCCGATCATACATCATTTTACCTGAAGGACATCCCGGTGCTGCACTTTTTTACCGGATCCCATCCCGACTATCACAAACCAACGGATGACGAAGACAAGATCAATTACGACGGTCAGGTTTCCGTCATGCGGATAATGCTTGATATCATCCGGCAGGCCAACAGCCGCGGAGGGCTTGCCTTCACCAAAACCAAGGACTCCGACAACAAGGCTGTACCACGCTTCAAGGTCACCCTGGGCGTGGTGCCTGATTATGCCTTCGATGGCGAAGGGATGCGAATTGACGGCGTCAGCGACGGCAAGCCGGCGAGCAAGGCCGGACTGAAAGCAGGAGATGTAGTCGTGCAGCTTGGCAGGTACGGGGTGAAGGATATGTTCAGCTACATGGAAGCATTAAGCAAGTTCAAGGCCGGCGACGAAACCATTGTCAAGGTTAAGCGTGGTGAAGAGGTTGTTGAAACGGGGATAACATTTTAATTGGCTGAAAAATATATTTTTAGTGCCCTCTTCATGTTGCCATTTTCAATTGATCCAATAGTGCAAAGTAGAAAAGGACTTAACAATTCTAAAATTCAACTTTGCGAACGTTCTATTCACTGGATAGTTTGTTGTAAGAACATTGTGTTCCATCCAATTCAACTTTTTTTCTTTGCCCCAAGTAAGTGAATCAGATACAATAGAGGAAAATATTTTTTTATTTCTATGCGCTGATGACACACAGCCTATCAGTCCATAGCCATATTTTTTCTGATCTAGTTTTTTAAGTTTAAATGATAAGAACCCAACAATTTCAGTCTTAATCCTAGCAATAAACATTATATCTGCCACCTCTTTGTCAGTACAACATCTTTTAGCCCAATCAGCATATATTGCTACGCAACTCTCCTTATCGAGCCTTTGATCAGTAAAGTAATGTCCATATGCATCAAATGATTCTAATGCCAACCTAGCTACTGAATTCGCATCACTTTTCTTCGCTTTTTGTATCTCAACCTGTTTGGGCGAGGCATGGCTACCGGCGAAATTGTCTCCCACTAAATCATACCTATAAGTTGACTGCATGTCCTTAAGCCTAAAGCCTATATCCTCTAACTTGTTTAATTCAACAATTCTTTCATTATCAATGCGACTAATCACTAGCTTAACTTTAGCATCCTTTAGCCTCTGCCTGTAAGTTTTATCCAATAGTAAGTTTGTATCATCAATCTTCGATACAATAAGTCCAAACCTAGTTGTATCTAATTCACTAATATTTAAGCTCTTCATATTATACTGATCGAACCCGTTTAGCACAAATTAAGTGTTGGAAATAAATTTGAACACAAGCATAAAAAAACTCAGTTATTCTAAATGTAATATCATTTTCACGGAAATTTGCTTTTGCACGGTCATGGAAAAATAGGTAATTTGGTCCATGTAAACTAATTCAACCTAAACCTATTTATGGGAGTACAACTTAGAAGAGAAAAACAACGAAACTTATTAGTTTCCATTCTCTATAAACTCCACAATCTTGTGCCATTAAGCTCTAAACGAAAATTCAAATTATACTTAGATCTAGAATGGATTTTCGACCGACTGGCTCATGAGATGTCGTTTTTGCATTATTCGCCCTCCGATCATCCTGCAAGAATATTTTCGAAAAAATTTATTCTATCCCAAATAACCAAAGATCATCGCGTATTGGACCTTGGTTGTAGTACGGGGGTAATTAGTAATTACATTTCAGAAGCTGCGAACAAGGTCGTAGGAATAGATCTAAATCGTAAATCAATTGAAAAAGCTAAGAGTACATTCAAAAGAAACAATCTAACTTTTGTTTGCGATGAAGCTGAAAGTTTTCTTTCAGGCTGTGAAGAAAAATTTGACGTTCTCATTCTATCACACATAATTGAACACATTGATAATCCATTAGAATTCCTAAATAGGTTTAAGAATCAATTCAATCTTATTTATATCGAAGTTCCAGATTTTGATCGCTATTATTTAAATAGATATCGTGTAGAGTTATCAAACTCATTGATTTATAGTGATAGTGATCATGTAAGCGAGTTTGACAGAAAGGACTTGCAGCACCTTTTAAATCAATCTGGGCTTTCTATTATCAAAGAAGAATATAAATATGGCGTTCAGAAAATTTGGTGCAAAAGTTCTCAATAAATCCTGATACTTTGCTCGTTGTGTCAGATGAGTTTATTGCTTTATCGCTAGTTTATGGCAAGTAAAGTTTCCGTTATCGGTGGAGGTAGCTGGGCCACGGCGCTGGTCAAGGTGCTGTCCGACCGGAATAAAGTGAATTGGTGGGTACGCAAGGAGGAAACCCGTGACTTTATCAAACAGCACCGGCA
>JAHEKC010000096.1 GCA_024638565.1 Bacteroidota bacterium | reverse complement strand
ATCGGGATGGGCGGCGATATACAGTACTGACCCTACCGTATTCAGCTTTCGGAGTGCCTGCAGGATTTCTGATGCATTCATCAGGCTTTCGCTTCCGCCATGCGAGAGATGGGGCCAGGTGGTTGCAAGTGTCAGCGCCATCGCCACAAGGCGCATGCGATACCCGGTGTGAATCTTTGCTCTACCAAACAGGGTTTTCATGTCAGTCAGGATTTGAGGACTTTGGTTCGCTTGCCAAATGCCGTGGCAAATTCCCGGATCGCCACGGATTCAGTTTTGTCGTTGGTGGCACGTTCATAGGTGTCAGCCATGCTGGACATGGTTTCATAAAAGAACCGCTGCATCTCTTCCACCATCATTTCCTTGGTCCAAAGGTCGATACGAAGCGTCCCGTTATCCGGGGAATCCCACAGGGTGATCATCAGGGACTTCGCGGGCTTCACCCCTTCCACCCCTGATCCTTCTGCCTGCCATTCTATCTTTTCGGGAATATTCTGATCATCCACCGACACCTTTATCCGTATTTCTGAGTTTTTCATATGAGCGGTTTCAATTCTTATAATTCGGGTTTATATGCTGATTCATGAAGTATGCGTTGTGCATCCTGTTCTGCCAGGATCGCTGCAGGCGTCAGTCCAGGATGTGCTTCAGCCCAGGACCGTACAATGCGCCATCCCACCCACTGTCCCAGCCGGGCAGGGGAATCGTTCGGAAGGCTGCTGGTGGACGGGCCGTCGTTAAGGTACTTGAAATAAGAATGCTGGTCGGTACTAAACAAAAGCTCCTGTTCTATGAAATGGGCCCAGATATTCGCTTCATTCCGGTTACACCATTCTAGCTGCGCAGCGGTATAGCCGGATTTGACCGTGTCCGGCGCGTCCGGCAATACGAGGTCCAGGAAATAGTACATCTTCCCATAATAGATCATCTGGCTCAGCAGCTCGTTCCTGACTGAGTCGATGTCGTATTCGCTTTGAAACCAACCCTTCATGCAATCAGGCACAATGTATTCCTTACTGAAGCGCATGGACATGTATGCCGGGAATCCCACGGAACTGTACATCAGTCCGCGATCGCTTCCCAGGTACATGTCAAGGCTGATGGCGAGCACCTCATCGGTGGTGATCACCTGGTAGTTAAACGCTGACAGGCATGTCAGGTACATGGGCGCCTTCCAGTCCGGAAAGTAAAACAGTGCACGGCCAAATGCCGCGTTAAGCCTTTCATGCATATCGCTGAAGTCGGAATAAATCGAATCTGAAATGGATTTAAGCATGCGGAGGTCCGGGTCATTGACGAAATGGGTGAGGAATCCGGCGGTGACCTCGTCTGTAGTGTCAGTGATCCGGACCACACGCTTGCAGTACAGATCGAAGAACAGGCCGTATTCCCCGCGCAGCTTCCGGATGTCATCACCGGTCAGGGAGTCCCGATCAGTAAACAGCGAATGCTCGAATCGCTTGAGCGGCTGGCTGGCCGGGGGTGCCTCTACACTGCCGTGCCCGGGCGAGTGCCGCTTGCAGGAACTGACAGCCAAAAGGCCGGCCACGAGGTACGCGAGGCTGACGGAATAGGTAATTTTATTTATCATTGCATGACCAACGCTACAAATATGAAAAAAGTCTGTTTGTTGGCTGCTACCCTCGCCCTTGGTACGTCGCTCCATGCGCAAAAAGCCAGCCTGGGATTCAAGGCATCGCCCGGACTTGCATGGATAAAGTCGGATTCGAAAGAACTGGAGTCTGACGGTTCGAAAATCGGGTTCGCATACGGGGTCATTTTCGACCTGATGTTCACGGAGAATTACGGGCTGGGGTCCGGCCTGTTCATCCAGCACCAGGGGGGCAAGCTAAAGATTCCTGGCGTGGATTCCACCGGGGCTCCGGCCATCGCCGGATTAAACTACAGGCTTCAGTACCTGAATATCCCGGTCACGCTCAAGCTGCGTACCAATGAGATCGGCTATTTCAGGTATTACGGCCAGTTTGGCTTAACGCCCGGCATCAACCTGAGCGCAAAGGGTTCGACAAAAATCAGTGGAAATACCTCGGACTTCGAGGACGTCAAGGACGACGTTAAGTCGTTCCAGACCGCCTTGGTGGTTGGTGCGGGCGCCATGTACAATTTTGCAGGCAATACCAGCCTGCTGGTGGGACTGGAATGGAACAACTCATTCTCTGATATTTTCGATGATTCAGAAGCCAACGGAAAGAATAACTTCCTCCTGCTTAACGTGGGCGTAATTTTTTAAAGTTTCGTGTATGCCCGGCCACTGCTGCTGAGTACGGGCTTATCGGTAATTTTGCGCCCAAAGGCACCCTTCCATGAAGATAGCCCTTGCGCAGCTGAACTACCATATCGGGAACTTTTCCGGCAACACGGAGAAGATCATAGGCGCCGTGCGTAAGGCAGGGGCTGCCGGTGCCGACCTTGTAGTCTTCCCTGAACTGGCCGTTTGCGGGTACCCTCCGCTGGATTTCCTGGAATTCCGGGATTTCATTGACCGGTGTGAAAAGGCGGTTCTGGCCATTTCCAGGGAATGCAGCGGGATCGCAGCCATCGTGGGTGCACCCAGCGCGAATCCGGAGTCCGGGGGCAAGGACCTTTACAATTCAGCCTTTTACCTGGCCGACGGGGGTATCAGGAAGGTCATCCATAAATCGCTGCTTCCCAATTACGATGTCTTTGATGAATACCGCTATTTCGAGCCGGCCCGCAGCACGGCATGCGTGGATGTGTGTGGAAATCGCACCGCCATTACGATTTGCGAGGACCTGTGGAACCGGGAGGACGATCCGCTGTATGGATTCAGCCCGATGGAAAGCCTGGCTGCCGGGCAACCTGGAATGATCATCAATATTGCTGCTTCACCATTCGATCACAACCATGCCGACCGGCGCAGGGACATCCTTAAGCGAAATGCGATCCGTTACGGAATACCGCTCATTTATGTCAACCATGTGGGCGGCCAGACCGAGATGCTCTTCGACGGCGGCTCCATGGTCATAGATGCCGGCGGTAAAGTGGCATGTGAACTGTCTTATTTCGAGGAGGACCTCCGGTATGTCGAATTGGAAACGGCGAAAGGAGCCTCCGGCAGCATGGTGATACCGGACCAGCAGCCGGCGGTGCCGGGCCCATCATCCAGGCCGGAGCGGATGTGCCGGGCGCTGATCATGGGCGTGCGTGATTATTTCGGCAAACTCAAGCTGGAGAAGGCCGTCCTGGGATTATCCGGGGGTATCGATTCTGCCGTAACCGCCGTCCTGGCAGCCCATGCACTGGGTAAGGAAAACGTCCTGTGCGTCCTCATGCCTTCACCCTACTCTTCCGCCCATTCCGTAAACGATGCGCTTCATCTTTGCGCGAATGCCGGCATCCCTTCCACTACTTTACCCATCGACGGGCTGTATGCTGATTTCATGGAAAGCACGAAACCCTTGTTCGGAGACCGGCCTGAGGATACGACCGAGCAAAACCTGCAGGCACGCATACGTGCGGTGCTGCTCATGGCCTTGTCCAACAAGCTCGGCCATATCCTGCTGAACACATCCAACAAGAGTGAAATGGCGGTGGGCTACAGCACCCTCTACGGGGACCTCTGCGGTGGACTGTCCGTGCTGGGCGACGTGTACAAAACGGATGTCTATAAGCTTGCGGAATACCTGAACCACGAAGCTGAAGTGATCCCTTTAAACATCATCCGTAAGGAACCTTCAGCAGAACTCGCTCCTGACCAAAAAGACACGGATAGCCTGCCGCCCTATGACCTCCTGGATGAAATCCTGTTCAGGTATATTGAACTGCGGATGGGGCCCGGAGAAATCACCCGCCAGGGATTTGATATTTCCCTGGTCGATAAGGTCCTGAAAATGGTCAACTCCAACGAGTACAAGCGCTGGCAGGCCCCTCCCATCCTGCGGGTGTCACAGAAGGCATTCGGCCTGGGCCGCAGGATGCCCATAGTGGGCAAGTATCTTTCCTGACACTTTTGGTTCCGGTGCTGTTGAAAACCCGTACGGCATCACAGCTATTGTCATTACGACGGCCTTAGCTTTGCCAAGTTAACGATCCATATCATGCGTAAAATTTCTTTTCTTTTTTGCCTCCTGGCTGTCGGAGGCACTGCCGGGGCCCAGAGTTTCGCAACCGGAGATAACGTAATCGGACTGAGTTTCGGCATTGGCGGCCATTATAACGTATCCAGCCGCGGGTATTCATCGCAGTCACCCGCCATCGGACTTTTCTATGAAAAAGGGATGCCCTGGGCGGCCGGTCCGGGTGTCATCGGGCTCGGCGCCTATGCAGGTTACAAGAGCCTCCGGTACAAATCCGTTGATTTCCCGGTTACCTATGACTGGAAATGGAATTACACCATCCTGGGCATTCGCGGGGCCTACCACTATGAGTTTCTCGAAAACCTGGACACCTATGGCGGACTGATGCTGGCATACAATATTGTCAGCTTTAAGGATAAGACGGTGGTGGAGGGCGGCTCAACGTATGTATTTTCCGGCTCCTCGGCGAGTGACATCGACCTGACCCTTTACCTGGGTGGACGGTATTATTTTTCCGACAGTTTCGGCGCCCTGCTGGAAATCGGCTACGGCATTGCGTACCTGAACCTGGGCCTGACCTACAAGTTTTACTGAGATCTTCCGGAACGTCCATTTCGCCGGAGTGGGTACCTTCGCGGCATGGTATCGATCATTGCGGCCGTGGCGGAAAACGGTGTGATCGGAAGGGACAACGACCTCATATGGCATCTTCCCGCTGACCTGAAGAGATTTCGTGAGCTCACCATGGGCCATCACATGGTCATGGGCAGGAAGACCTATGAATCCATCGGCCGGGCATTGCCGGGCCGAACCACAGTGGTTGTTTCGCGCAACCCTCAATTAAAGGTAGACGGCCTGCTGGCCCTGTCCCTTCAGGACGCGATCGCAAAGTGCGCGGACGATAACGAGATTTTCATCACCGGCGGCGCAGAGATATACCGGCAGGCGTTGCCGTTGTCGGACCGGATCTACCTTACACGGGTTCACCACACCTTCGAGGGCGACACCTTTTTTCCTGAACCTGACTGGACACAGTGGATCAGTGGATCGCCTGATGCGCATAAGGCCGACGAAAAGAATCCGTACGACTATACTTTTATCACGTACAACAGGAAATAACCGGGAAAGTGGTTGTCAGGCCACCCGCAGCTTGTTGGTCTTGGCCTTGTCAAGCTGCTTCATGGCGTAGCTAAGGGTGATCTTGAGCTCTTTGCCCTGTTTCTTTCCGGGCATTTCGAACATGGCATCAAGCATGATGGCCTCGCAAATGGACCGGAGTCCCCTTGCACCCAGTCTGAATTCGATCGCTTTGTCCACCACATACTCCAGGACCTCAGGCGTGAAAACTAGCTTTATGCCCTCCAGCTCGAAAAGCTTGGCATACTGCTTGATCAGCGCATTCTTCGGCTCGCTCAGGATACGCAGCAACGCATGTTTATCCAGCGCTGTCAGGTAAGTGATCACAGGCAGCCTCCCGATCAGCTCGGGGATGAGGCCGAAATGCTTAAGGTCTGCCGGGGCGATATGTTGTATGAGGTTATCCTTATCAAACGATGATTCGTCCGTACTGACGGAATAGCCGATCGCCTGCTGCTGCACACGGCGGCTTATAATCTTGTCGATGCCATCGAATGCACCGCCGCAAATAAAAAGGATGTGCTGGGTATTCACCGGGATCATCTTTTGTTCCGGATGCTTGCGTCCACCCTGCGGGGGTACGTTGATGACCGTATTTTCCAGCATCTTCAGCAGGCCCTGCTGAACCCCTTCCCCTGAAACATCCCGCGTGATGGATGGGTTGTCACTTTTCCGCGCGATCTTATCAACTTCGTCTATGTAAACGATGCCCCGCTCGGCCGCTGAAACATCATAATCAGCCGCCTGCAGCAGCCTTGACAATACGCTCTCCACATCCTCACCCACATAACCGGCCTCAGTCAGCACCGTGGCATCGGCAATGCAAAACGGTACGTTCAACATGCGGGCAATGGTACGTGCCAGCAGGGTCTTCCCTGTTCCCGTCTCGCCCACCATGATGATATTGGATTTCTCGATTTCCACATCAGGGCTGTTCTTGCTTTCATGCATCAGCCGCTTGTAGTGGTTGTATACGGCCACACTGAGTACCTTTTTCGCATCCTCCTGCCCGATCACATACTGGTTTAGAAAATCCATGATCTCTACCGGCTTGAGCAGCGTCATGCTCTGGGAAAGGGACTGCGTGAATTGCTGCGAAGCCTCCTCATTTACAATTGATTGCGCCTGCTGGATGCACTGATCGCAGATGTGGGCGCTGAGGCCTGCAACGAGGACATTCGTGGCACTTTTATCCTTGCCGCAAAAAGAACACTTAATTTCTTTGCTGGTTTTCAATACAATAATGGCTTTCGTATTAAACGAAAAAGCAACGGATTTGGTTTTCCTGTTCTAGGGCTTCTGACGCTCCAGGACCTCGTCAATCATGCCATAATCCTTCGCCTCGCGAGCCGTCATCCAGTAGTCCCGGTCCCCGTCCTTGAACACCGTGTCATATTCCTTTCCGGAATGCTGGCTGATGATCTCGTATAATTCCTTCTTGAGTTTGACGATCTCACGCGCTGTAATTTCAATATCCGAGGCCTGGCCTTCCACACCACCCATTGGCTGGTGTATCATAACCCTTGCATGCGGAAGCCCGGTCCGCTTACCCTTTGTTCCAGCGCAAAGCAGCACCGCGGCCATGGAAGCCGCCATACCCGTGCAAATAGTTGCCACGTCAGGGCTGATATACTGCATGGTGTCGTAAATGCCCAAACCGGCATAAACACTTCCCCCGGGGCTGTTCACGTAAATCTGTATATCCTTTTTCGCATCGGAGGATTCCAGGTACAACAGCTGTGCCTGGATGACGTTTGCCACGTAGTCATTAATGCCCACCCCAAGGAAGATAATCCTATCCATCATCAGGCGTGAAAACACATCCATTGAAGCGACATTAAGCTGGCGCTCCTCTATGATGGTAGGGCTGATATAATCAGCATTGATGCTGCTGATCACGTTATGCGTGGTTGTGCTGCTGATCCCCCTGGACTTGGCTGCAAAATTTATAAAGTCTTCCTTCAGGTTCATATAAGTGTTTTTATAAGGCGGCGTGAAAGATAAATAAATTCCATTATCCGGGCAGGCGTCAATGTTCGTGACTGTGCTCTTTTATAATTTTTGCGAACTCATCATAACTGACTTCCTTCTCCTGCCGCTTGACCATGCCCGTCAGGTATTCAAATACCTTTCTTTCGGTAACGGCCTCATACGCATGGCGGGTGTTCTCCTCCTTTTCAAGGAACCTGGAAGCCATCTGGTCAATAAGTTCACCGGTGAGGCCACTGCCACCACCATACTGCGCCAGCTGCCGGGCCACGTAATGCCGCCCATAATTCTTTATTTCATCCTGTGTCACCTCGATCTTTTGCGCTGCAACAATCCGGCCCTCGATCAATTTCCATTTCATACGGCGGGCGTAATTCCCGTATTCTTTTTCTACATCGTCTGCCGAGACAGGCTTTTCATTCGCTTCGCGAAGCCAGCGCTTGAGGAACGAATCCGGCAATTCAACGGCAGCAGACCTGAGCAGCTCATCTTCGATGTCATGCGCCAGCTTTCGTTCGCTTTCCGTCCTGTACATGCCGGCAATCTCCCCTTCCACCTTTTCCCTGAATGCCTGTTCTCCGTCAACCGTACCGGGCCCGTATACCTTGTCAAAGAATGACTGGTCCAGGACCGCCTTTTCGACCTTGCGGATCGACTCCACTTTAATCTCGAAACGGTTCTTGACCTTCTCCAGCTCTTCAGGAGAACGGCCAAGGACATATGCGGCTTCCGTACCATCAAACACCGATTTAATATCGATCACTTTAACCTCACCCACTTTTAAGCCGGTGAGCAGCGCTAATCCCTCCTCATTTGAGGCCTTTTCCACCAGGATGGTGTTGTTCTTGGAGATCCCGTTCTCGACAGGCTTTCCGGTGTCATCCACCTCGGTGATCACGGCATCGATAATACAATCCTTGTCGGATTGCTCCGGGTTTGTCATCTCCCCGTGGCGCTTGCGCATCGCTTCAATTTGCAAGTCGACCTTGTCCGGTTCCACCCTGATGACGTAAAATGGAAATTCATGGGCAGGTGGCAGATCCAGCTTTATATCGGGCGACAAGCCGAGTTCAAAGCTGAACTCAAAGTCTCCGGGTGTATCGAAGTTGTTGGCATTTCCGTCACGCACAGGTAGTGGCTGGCCCAGAATGGACAGCTTGCTGTCCTGGATATACTTTTCAAGCGACTCGCTCACAATCCGGTTCAGCTCATCCACGAGAAGTGATTTGCCGTAGACCTTACGGACAAGCCCTTCGGGTACGTGTCCGGGTCTGAAACCCGGCATGTTTACCTTTTTCTTTGTCTTTTTGATTGAACTGTCCAGCTGCTGCTGATAATCATCCGGCGACAACCGGATACTGATCTTTTCATTTAAATGCCCAATCGATTCCTTCGTGATTTCCATGATATGCTGTTTTCGGCCCCTTGTGCGGGTGGAGGGACTCGAACCCCCATGCCGTTAAGCGCCAGATCCTAAGTCTGGTGCGTCTGCCAATTTCGCCACACCCGCGCTGAAAAGCGGCCAAAGATAACCAATTTGGCCATGTAGCCCCGCTTTTTAAGGGCCTGTAGCCTGCCTTAAGTCGCTGTGTTCCGGTACGTTTCATTAATTTGCGCATTATGAAGATCATACCCGGAGAGGTCAAGACCGGCCGGCTCCACGGCCTGATGCTGGGTGCGATTGCTCCCAGGCCCATTGCCTTTGTCAGCACCATAAACCGGGAGGGCACGGTAAACCTCAGCCCATTCAGCTTTTTCAATGCATTCGGCTCAAATCCGGCCACCATCGCTTTCAGCCCAGCCAGGCGGGTCAGGGACAATACCACGAAGCATACGCTGGAAAATGCCCGTGCCACCAGCGAAGCCGTGGTGAACGTGGTGACAGCGGACATTGTGCAGCAGGCCTCGCTAAGCAGTTGCGAATATCCCGAAGATGTGGACGAATTTATCAAAGCCGGGCTTACGCCTATGGCATCCGAACGGGTGAAGCCGCCAAGGGTAAACGAGTCACCGATTCAAATGGAATGCGCCGTTCGGGATGTAATCGAAACGGGACCGGAAGGCGGGGCGGCCAATATCGTGATCTGCGAAATCCTGGTCATGCATGTAGATGACAAGGTACTGGATGAGGACCAGCGCATCGACCCGAACAAGCTGAAGCTGGTGGGCCGCATGGGCGGTGATTTCTACTGCAGGGCTTTCGGTGAATCTCTCTTTACGGTTGCCAAGCCCAGCCGGCACCTGGGGATTGGGTTCGACAGCCTGCCGGAAAGTGTGCGCCACTCGGAGGTACTGTCCGGAAATGACCTGGCGATGCTGGCCGGCCTCGATCGCCTGCCCGAAGCCAATGACATTAAGGCTTACCTGGACCGCCCGGAAGTACAAAAGGTTTTGGAGGTACTCAAAACGGGAGACACCCGCCTGGCATTGCATCTGGCAGCCAAGAAACTCATCATGTCAAAGCGCCCAGACGAAGCCCTGTTGCTACTGCTTGGCACGTCCTGAGACCTTCCGGCCCTTCCATGCAGGACGAACCAATAGACTCAGCAGGCCGGTGATGGGCACATACAGGAGTTGGGCCGGAAACAGGACAGGAATCCACACGACCGGGATTCGCTCGTTCAGAAGATCGGCTGCCCGGTAAAGGATGGTTCCGTCAGCGATCCATTTCAGGAGGAGCCCTGTCACTACAGCCCACGGGGAAATTGCTCCTGCCAGGGCCAGCGCGGTTCCCCCGATCAGCGCCAGATGCGTACCTGTCACGAGTGCACCTATGATAACCAGGTAGGGAGCCTGCACGGAAGTGGTTTTTGAGGCCCAGCGGATCCGTTGCTGCACGAATGATCCGAGGTTTTCGCTGGCACGCGTACTTACCAAAGCCTGCCAGGACCGGGCAAATGCCATCCTGCCCTGTTGCCGGCGTACGGCCAGCATGAGATGCAGATCATCACCCGAGGCTGGTTCGCTTTCTATCGGATTTGATTTCCTGCAGGCCATATACAAATCCTTTTTAAACATCAGGTTGGCACCATTGCACATGAGCGGCCACCGGGACTCGCCGAACATTCGCCGATGCGCCGACGAAGCGTTCTTAGGGATCGGCAGATAAAACACCGTTTCGTCAGGGTCGGCCAACCCTCCAC
>JAHEKC010000017.1 GCA_024638565.1 Bacteroidota bacterium | reverse complement strand
CATTAACGGGGAAGCAGTAACGCGGCATAAGGTACGCATGCCGGTGACGGGTGGAAAGCTGAAGATCAGCCGGTGCACGGACCACGCCTGTGAACGGCTTTTCACCGCACTGGAGGATAACGTCAGGTGATCACCTGATGCCTGCCAGTACGCGGAACCGGATAACCTTCTCCTCAAGCCAGATCTCGCCCCACACCAGTCCCGGCACCGGATCCAATATGCGGAAATGCACCTGCCCGGCTGATACGGTGTATTCGGCACGGAGACGGCGGCCGGCTGTATCGTTCAACCGGGCTTCCGTCACATCGGTGGTTGCGGATACGCCGGCAATGGAAACATGAAACCGGTCGTCGCACGGATTCGGGTGCACAGGGGTGTAGGTGCCACCACCCTTATCAGGTATCCCAACCACGTAACCGACCACCACACTGTCACATTGCATACAGCCGTTGGCATCAGTCACGCAACAGGTATACGTGCCGGGCAGCAGGCCAGCAATAAATACCAGCGTACCGCCATTCGACCAGTTGTAAGTGTAAGGGACCACGCCGCCGCTCACATTCGCGGACGCTGATCCGTCGGAACAGGTCTGGCAGGAGGAATTGGTGGGAAGGAATGACAGGCTGATGGCTGTTGGTTCTGGCAGCGAATGCGTAGCGGTGCCGCTGCAACCGGCGGAATCGGTAATGGTGACAGTATAGAGACCTGCAGGCACCGGCTGTATGCACGCTGTCGTGTCACCCGTCGACCAGAGGAAAGTGGAATAGGGTGCGACACCCCCGGCAGGAATGGCGCAGATGGCGCCATCGACGCCCCCGTGGCAGGTAGGCATGGAATCGGTGAATGCGGCTGTTACCGGCGGAGGATCGCTTACGATCACAGTTACCGTGGTGCTGCATCCTGCCGTGTCGGTCACGGATACCGTGTAGGCGCCCGCGCAAAGGTTGGCTACCGTTTGCGTCGTGGCGCCGGTTGACCACAGGTAGGACAAGGCGGCGGCGGGATCCGGGAAGTCCACCGTGGCCGTGCCGTCGCAATTGCCGGTACACGAAGTGGCCGCTGACGAGGTTTGCACGTTGCAACTGTTGCCGTAGGCCCAGATGTCGGCAACGGCCCCGTTTGCGTATCCCGTGCCCACGAAGATCTGGCTGCCCACGGCGAATCCGCAGGCGTTGTACCTGGGAGCGCCGCCGAAATCTGGGATCTGAGTCCAGTTGTTGCCGGCGGCATCGTACATGTAAGCATCGGCAAGAGCCGTGCCGCCTGTCCAGCCGGTAAGGATATAACCCTTGCTGCCTGATGATAATCCGACAGGCCGGTCCAGTGCGGGGCCGGGCAGGTTCGCCTTGGCGGTCCACGTGTTGCCCGCGGGATCATATTCCCAAAGGTCATTGAAGAAGCTGCCGTTGAAACCACAGCTTACGTATGCATGGTTCGCGATGGAGAACGCGCCTGCATGGTACCTTCCGGGGCCGGCCAGGTTGGCCTTTTGGGTCCACGAATCCGTGCCGGGATCGTATTCCCACCAGTCATTGAGGTAATTGCCGCCAAGTCCCAGGTAACCTTTTCCGTTAACCGTGCAGCCCACTGCTCCCTCACGGCCGGTGCCCCCGAAGTTGGCTTTCTGGGTCCACATGTTGCTGACGGCATCATAAGCCCAGAAGTCATTATAGGAATTCCCGGTACCGAAGTAACCGGTTGTACCGATGGTGAACCCGACGGCGCTCTCCCGCGTGGGGCCGGGAAAAGATGCCTTCTGCGTCCAGGCGTCGGTACCCGGATCGTACTCCCAAAGGAATGGGGTCGCTGCCCCGATGTATCCCTTGTTGCCAATGGCGAAGGCACGGGCTTCCGTGATGGCACCGGCACCGAAAGCCGCCTTTTGGGTCCAGACACCCTGGGCGTGCAGGCATGCAGTGGTAAGGACATGGATTGCTGTAGCTAGGAAAATGGTTTTGTTCATGGTGGGTTGTCTCATGGGGTGGTAACAGGGTCTTTATCAAGGCGCGTTACGATCCTGTCCAGGACCAGGCCCGCCATTTCACGCATGGCATCCTCGGCCTGCCGGAGGATGGCGCCCGTGGCGCGGTTGGCCACGACCAGGTTTACAGAGCAGCAGGCATGGCCCAGCATGCGGGCCAGTCCGTACATGGCGCCTGTTTCCATTTCCAAGTTCACGATCCTGCATTCCCCGAACCGGAAAGACTGCAGTTTTTCAATCAGGCCTGTCCGGGCGGGGACCAGGCGAAGGGTCCTTCCCTGTGGCCCGTAAAAGCCCTGGCAGGAGGCCGTGATCCCGCTAATCATGCCTTCAGCAATCATGTTCTCAAGGACTGGATTGCAGCGTATTATATGTACCCTGGGATATACCCCGCAGCTGTCCAGGTGGTCATTGAATGCGGTGGTGGCTTCGGTTTCTGCACTGGAGGGACGGAACGGGTAATAATTAATCAGGCCATCCAGGCCGGCCCCGTACCGGCTGAAGACATGGGCGCCCGGCCGGATATCCTCATGGAGGGCACCTGATGTCCCAAGGCGGATGAGGTTCAGTGGAACCGGCTTCATCCTGGGCTTCCGGGTCGCCAGGTCGATGTTAAACAGGGCGTCAAGCTCATTATAAACGATATCGATATTATCCGTACCGATGCCCGTGGACATGACCGTGAGCCGCTTCCCCTTCAGCATTCCCGTATGGGTGACAAATTCCCGCTTCTGCTTTACCAGCGTAATGGAATCAAACAGGGAGCTGACCAGTTCCACCCGGCCGGGATCACCCACATTGATCACGGTTTCAGCAGCGTCACCGGGAAGAAGGTTGAGGTGGTAAATACTGCCATCGGCATTGAGGATGAGTTCGGATTCGTTCACTTGCCGAAATGCTTTTTTGGGCTATTTTTGTAGCTCAAACTTAAGGATTTCGCCCATGAGCAAAGGCAATGGCAGGATACTGGTGCCAGTCGACTTTTCAGATCAGTCCCTGATCGCGCTGCGCCAGTCTTTTAACCTGGCCAGGTTCACCAAATCAGATCTTTTGCTTTTGCATGTCATCGACACCGACCTGCTGGAAACATTCGGCCGGTTTTTCAAGGACGAGTCGTACGAGGATCCCCTGCGAGACCGTGTACAGGAGCGACTTGACAAGCTGGCCCAGGATACCCAGGCTGAGACGGGGATTCGTGTCAACACCTCCATCAGGAAGGGCAAGATCTACGAAGAGATAGTCAGGCTTTCCCGATCGGAGGATGTGCATTTCATCATCATGGGCACGCACGGTGCGATCGGGTTGAAGCGGTTCATCGGCAGCAATGCCATGCGGGTGATCAAGGAAGCCGAATGTCCAGTCGTGACAATAAAGGGCCAGGAGCACAAGACCGGCTGCAAGCGTATATTGCTGCCGCTGGACCTGACCAAGGAGACCAAGCAGAAGGTGGGAAAGGCCATGGAAATCGCGAGATACTTCAACGCGGAAATCCATATTCTTTCGGTCGTAAAATCGGACGATGAATTCCTGGTCAATAAACTGACCCGGCAGCTTAATCACGTGGTATCAGCGATTACCAAAAATGGCATCATCACGAAGAGTGAAATGATCGTGAATTCCGACATCCCGGAGACCGTGGTTGAATATGCGCAGAAGGTAGCTGCTGACCTTATCATCATCATGACCCAGCAGGAGATCTACTGGACGGAGATGTTTATCGGGTTTGCCGCGCAGGAGATCATCAACCAGTCACCGATCCCCGTGCTCAGCATCAGGCCCCAGCTCACGCACAATGTTGAATTTGTAATTTAGCCTACTTTTAATTTACTCTAACTATGTCAGACAAGCCATTCAGAATAAAAAAGATCCTGATCCCGTACGACTTTTCGGAAACCGCGGATCTCAGCCTGGAGCATGCCGTTAATATGGCACGGCTTCACAAAGCGGAGATAGTGCTCCTGCATGTGGTCGAGTCAGCCTCCTTTACCTCCGCGATTGCGACGGCCTTCAGCAAGGGATATGAAAAGGACGTGGAAGGGGAAACGACAAAGAAACTCGAGGAGCTTGCCAAAAAGATCCACATCGACAGCAGTGTCAGCGTATCCGCAAGGACTGAGGTCGGAAGGATTTACAAGAAGATCGTTGCGGTAACCAGGGATCTCGACATTGACATCATCGTCATGGGCACGCACGGCTCCAGCGGCTATGAGAAATTCAGTGTGGGCACCAACACGTCCAAGGTGATCTCCGAATCGGAGTGCCCGGTCATTTCCGTGCAGACGCATGCCAAGAAGGTCGGCTTCAAGCGCATCGTGCTTCCCATCGATGAGTCGCCGGAATCAAGACAAAAGGTAAATTACGTGGTCGAGCTTGCCAGCGTGTACGGGTCACATGTGCACGTCCTGGGGCTGATGAACTTCAAGAATGAAGACCGAAGGCGAATATTCAAGATCAAATGTGAACAGGTCGAAGAGTGGCTTAAGAAGCACAACATCTCGGCCGAAGTGCATTATACGACCGGCGAGAATCTCGCCAAGATGACGATGGAGCATTCCAAGGAGGCGGATGCGGACCTGGTCGTTATCATGACCGAGCAGCAGTTCCTGCTGACCGGATTCCTCATGGGCAACTGGGCCACCCAGGTGGTCAACCGGTCAGACATCCCGATTATGACCGTGCACCCGCAGGAGAAAAAGGGTGATAACCTGGCTACCGGTTACTGACCCCCGAACACTTTTTTAAGCAGATCCGTGACGCGTGCCGCCGGGTCTTTCCTGATTTTCGATTCTTCCGCTGCCACCAGCGTAAACAATCCGGCCATGGCCTTGCGCGTCACGTAATCTTCAAGGTCCGGATTGACGGGTTTGACGAACGGCACCTTGTTGTAGGATGAGGCGACCGGATTCCAGTGCCTGGTCACCTCCACCTTTTCCATCGAGGATTGTACAATGGGTTTGAATTTTCCATAGAGCGTGTCGGAAGTAGTCCGCTCCAGGTAACGCGTGGCTGCATCATCTTCACCTTTCAGGATGCCCATGGCATCAGTCACCGTCATCTGGGTGATGGCCGTAACGAAAACCTGTGCGGCCTCACTGGCCGCATCTTCAGCGGCACGGTTGAGCGCAAGGATAAAGCGATCGGCCTGCTCATCCATACCCAGGCCGCGGACCGTCGACTCCATTTTCTCCGCCTCCGGGGGGAACGGGATTTTTATGGACGGGTTCCTGAAATAAC
This sequence comes from Bacteroidota bacterium, assembly GCA_024638565.1. GTDB lineage: Bacteria > Bacteroidota > Bacteroidia > AKYH767-A > OLB10 > JAHEKC01. The sequence continues at coordinate 32,356 of JAHEKC010000017.1, read as the reverse complement.
CATCGGTCCGGGAGGCCTGCCCGGAGGCATTCCGGCTTCCGGTAGCAAGCGCTTCCTTGAGTCCGCGAACCACTTCGTCCTCTGTCAGTCCAGAACTGCCCGTGTCCAGTCCGGTCTTCTTCTTGATAAGTTTACCCAGGTTTACCTGGGCCGGTGCCGTGAACGTTATCGCCAAAAGGCACACCATTGAAAGAATGTTTTTCATATGCTTGAATCCGGTTTAAAGATACATCCATTGCATCGCAAATCAGGTGCCGCAGAGGATGTTATCCCCATAACCTGTTGTTTTTTCATCGTAACTTCAGCGCCATGAATGCGGAAGTCATCACCATTGGCGACGAAATTCTCATCGGACAGGTAACGGATACGAATTCAGCCTGGTTGGCGGCAAAGTTGAATGAGGCAGGGTTCCAGGTGAGCCGTATGTCATCGGTGGGCGACCGTCATAAGGCCATAGCCGATGCGCTGGACCAGGCCAGCCAGCGGGCGGAAGTCGTCATCCTCACCGGCGGGCTGGGGCCTACGCGGGATGATATCACCAAAAAGGCGCTCTGTGCCTATTTCAATACAGGCCTGGTGTTTGATGCACGCGCATTCAGCCAGATCGAAACCATTTTCCGAAATCGTGGCAGGGAAATCCTCGAGATTAACCGCCGGCAGGCAGAGTTGCCTGAAAACTGTACGCCATTGTATAACGGGAACGGAACCGCACCCGGCATGTGGTTCGAGGAAGGCGGGATCGTCTGCATATCGCTGCCCGGTGTACCGTTCGAGATGAAAGCGCTCATGCATGAGCAGGTCATACCAAGGCTCCGTGAAAAATTCAATCCACCCGCGGTGCATCACCGGACCATCCTCACGGCAGGTGCGGGCGAGTCTTACCTCGCCGGCCTGATATCCAAGTGGGAAGATGCCCTTCCGGCTCATGTACGGCTGGCATACCTGCCATCACCGGGGATGGTAAGGCTTCGTTTGAGCGCATCAGGGGATGATAAAGGCATTGGGGCAGAACTCGATGAACTGGTGCGAACCCTCCGGGCCGTCATTGGCAGGTACCTGTTCGGTTACGGGGAGGATACCCTGGCGGCAGCGGTGGGCAGGCTGCTGCGTGAACGGAAGCTTACAGTGGCCACGGCGGAAAGCTGTACGGGCGGATACCTGTCACACCTGATCACTTGCGTGCCGGGCAGCTCCGACTATTTCATGGGTTCGGTGATCGCGTATGACAACATGGTGAAACGATCGGTCCTGGACGTGCCTACGGAGCACTTCGATACCGTGGGCGCCGTGAGCGAACCCGTGGTTACGGCCATGGCCGTGAATGTCCGGAAAAAGTTCCCGGCTGACTTTGCCATGGCCACGTCCGGGATTGCGGGACCTGACGGCGCCACGCCGGGCAAGCCGGTAGGCTATATCTGGGTGGCCGTGGCGGGACCGGAGCATGTGTATACGAAGCTGCTTCACCTGGGGAAGCACAGGCTGTACAACATTGAAGCATCTTCCATGTTCGTACTAAATAAGCTGAGGCTGGAATTACTGGGCGCCTGAACCGGTTAGGTGAAATGACCAGGGGACCAGCGCCCGTCGATTCATTCCGGGCGACCTGCGGATTACAAGAATTTATGCTGCTGTGACCGGTCCGGAATAAAGCACTCTTTTCTGCGGCCGAACCACCGGAACCTGTTTCTTGCCACCAGCCTGTACACCGGGTCCCGGATAAAACGCGGCAGCACGGCGAGGAGGTACAGTACACGCAACGGCCCGCCCAGCCCGCGACAAATTCGCAGCGCTGCGGTGGAATGCAAATACACCTCAGCACCTTCCAGCAGGATCAGCGAATCTTCCTCCGTTCCCAGGATGCCGTGCTTTTCCAGCACCCGTTTGCCGGCTGCGGATTGTGACGCTGCCAACCTGAAGCGGTCACGGCGGTCATAGCGCATAATCCACCGGGCCATGCGGGAGCAATAGTTGCAATAACCATCAAACAGGACGATATGGTGTGGCATGGAATTTCCTGCCTGCAAAGGTAGGCGGCCGGCGGGATGAAGCAGGCGCGCCGCGGCACCCGGCGGCAGGCCCTAGTTTAACGCCAGCTTCGGAAAAAACCGTTTTGCAAGCGCAAAACCCCCGAAGAGCACGAGGTTATAAAAAAGGTCACTCATGACCGTACCCTTGAAAAATGGAATGCCGGCCACGTAGCACTGCACCAGGCCGCTCATGGTCATGGGGTAGGTGCTGTGGGACGCCAGCCAGGCGCCGAAGTTGGTGATGATAAAGAAGGCCAGGGAGCCTACCAGGGATGCCACCATGATGGTTTGCCGCTGAACACGTTGCCGCAGAAAAAATCCCATGGAAGCGATCAGGAGGAAGGACAGGTAAATGAATATCATGGAGGCGTAGAACCCGGTGCCGTACATGACCTGAAGTGCCAGATCACTCACCAGCATGGCCGCTACCGGCACGAGGAGGGCCAGTTTGCGGTTTACCAGGTAGGTGCCACCGAATAGGGCCATGGCGCCGATGGGCACGAAATTGGGTTCATGCGGCAACAGCCGTATCATGGCTGCAGCGAGAATCATTCCCGTGATCAGTTTGCCTTTCGTACTCGTCAGTTCTTTCATGGATCGGGTCTTAATGATTCAAAATTAGAAAAAAATGCGGTTGTGGATTCTTTTGGTTTCCAGGTGGCGATATTCCCTCATCGGGGTCACCCTGGTTTGTTCCAGGTTTTCCATGACCATTCAGCCTGCCGGTGCAGCATTTCCAGCCCGTTTTGTACACGGAGGCCGCGCGCTTTCCCTTTCCTGAGAAAAGAGGTTTCTTCCGGATTGTACACCAGGTCCACAAGGACACAGGAATCTGAAAGGGCGTCGATGGACACGCCAGGGCTGGCATCCGGGTGGGGATACATGCCCACCGGGGTCGCATTCACCACCATTCCATGCTGCCTGGCAAATTCCGGTTCCTGCAGGCGGGTGTATGCTACATGACCGGGACGAGGTGACCGTGATACCATGGTCACCTTGATGCCCAGGTCTTCCTCCAGGGATACTTTCACGGCAGCAGCTGCGCCACCGGAACCCAGTACCAGGGCCCGCGAAATGCCTGCGGCCAGGTGGCCATAGGCTTCGGTGAAGGCTATACGATCCGTGTTGTGGCCGGTAAGCAAGGTTTCACCTCCCTGTCTTACAATGGCAACGGTATTCACGGCACCGATATGTGCCGCTTCCTCGTCGGGTTCCAGGTAGTGAAGGATTTCCCGCTTGTATGGAATGGTCACGTTCAAACCCCCAAGAACGGGATGCGCCCTCACGAGTTCCGGCAGCATGTCGAGTGCGTCAAGCGGAAATAATTCGTACCGGCAATCAAGCCCTTCACGTGCAAACTTATCCCTGAAGTATTTTGCGGACCAGGAATGGTCCAGGGGATTTCCGATCAGGCCGTAGAGGCGGGTCACGGCTCAGGCTTGTTTCTTCGACGCTGCCCTGATCTTCATAAACTGAATAACGGCCGGAATGAGGGAAACGATGATAATGGCGAAAATGACCAGTTCGAAGTTTTCCTTTACGAATGGAATATTGCCGAAATAATAACCGGCAAGGGTCAGGCCCGTCACCCATACAATACCACCCACCACGCAAAATGCCATGTACCTGACGTACCGCATTTCGCCCACCCCGGCCACGAAGGGCGCGAAAGTCCGGATAATGGGTACGAAACGTGCAATGATGATGGTCTTGCCGCCATGTTTTTCGTAAAACGCATGGGTCTGGTCCAGGTATTTTCGTTTCAGGATGCGTTTAAGTCCTTTCATCTCGAACAGCCTGTGGCCAACGTAGCGGCCGATGAAGTAATTCGTATTGTCCCCGGCGATAGCCGATAAAAACAACAGCGGGATCAGCACCCAGACGTTCAGGATCCCTGTTTTGGCGATGATGGCGCCGGCGGCGAAAAGCAACGAATCGCCCGGCAGAAATGGGGTTGCCACCAGTCCCGTTTCACAGAAGATGATCAGGCAAAGGATAAAGTATGCGGCACCTTCATATTCCCTGAGGATGTACTCCAGGTGCTTATCGAGGTGAAGGAAAAAGTCCAGTATTTCGTGGAACATAAATTTGGTTTTTGTACCGGCAGGTATTACATACCCGGAAGGTCCGGGTCATAGGCCTGTGCATAGGCCAGGATGCCGCCCTTTAGATTGTACAGGTTTTCCAACCCGTGTTTCTTTTCCAGCTGGTGAATGGCAGCCGCGCTGCGTGCGCCGCTTCTGCAATAGATGATGACGGGGCGGTCACGCGGAATTTCCTTCGCATGATCCATGATGGTAGCCAGGGGCACCAACCGGCCATCCAGGTTTCCGGCTTCAAATTCATGGGGCTCACGCACATCGATAACCTCCATGGGCTCCCCGCCGTCACGCATGGCCCTGAATTCCTCCGCGGTCTTTTCTTTCATGCTTTGTAGTAATACAACCAGCGTCCTGCGGCCATCCGCAGTACCGATGTCCTGCAAAAATAGAAGAATTGGTGGGGAAGCGGTGCGGGAGGCCTATTCGCCGGAATGCACCACCTGGACCGTGCCGATCACCGATTCACGGTCCCACAGCTGCAATACGTAGTTGCCCTTTGGGATCCGGTCCGGAATGCGGAATTCAAAGCGGTTGATTCCGGTCCTGGCATCCAGCTGCTGGGCGAACAGCGTTTTCCCGAACAGGTCCACCAGTTTCAGCGTGGTTCGCGAGGACTGCTCCGCTTCGAACCTGACGGTAAACGTGTGGGAAAAAGGGTTGGGAGCTACCAGCAGCGCTGCGGCATTGGTATCATGCGCCGGAATTACATTCACCACCAGCGTGGTGAAGGTCTCAGTATCACCGTTATAGTCCGTCTGTTGCAGGCGGTAGTAGTTATTCCCGGTTTGGGGTTCGTGGTCCACGTGGGAATAATGTTTTGTGGTGGTCGTGGTGCCGGCTCCGGAAATGCGGGCGATGTCGGTAAACAGGTTCCCGTCTTTTGAGCGGCTGAGGGTGAAATAATCGTTGTTGGTCTCTGAACGCGTGCTCCATGAAAGCTCTACATGCCCGGCGGCATTTTGTTCAGCGCTGAATTCTGTCAGTTCAACGGGCAAACCCGTGATGAAAACGTTGATCGGCACGACATATATGTTCTTCCTGCCACACGCATCCGTGACCACCACCTTGATGATGCCGTCCAGCTCGGAGACCGTAAGCGGTGCGGTAAAGGTCGTGGAGGCCGCATTGGGATTGGCGAATACACCACCCACATTGCTGGACCACTGGTAGGAGTAGGGGGGGTAGCCCGAGTTCACAGTAACAGATACGTTCCGGGTCTGGCCCTGGTAGTACGAGTTTGGAATGCTTGAGTTCGAAATGAACAATTCCTTGTATTTGCCGCAAAGCAGGTTGAAGTTCAGGAATGCACGCTGTGCGGCGACCCGTTCCTGGATGGTGCCGTTGGCGTCCAGGTTATGTGAACCCATATACATGACCTGGCCGTTATTCGAATTGCCGAAGGCCGGGCCGTATACTACATGGACGCCTTCCTGCGGCGAGATACCGTCTGAAGTTGTGACGCATCGCTTGGTCGTGCCGCGCCATGCACCATAGGACTGTGGCTGGAACCACTGCTCCGAACCGTTGTTGAGGGCATTGTCGATGTCCCCCAGGAACTGCATGACCGGATCGGTCGGGTGATTATGTGTATAGGGACCGGTTTCGGTCTTGACATGTGTTTCTGTAATGCTGGGTCCGCACTTGCCCGCCGGGTTGGTGCCGTTGGTATGCCAGCATTTCAGGCCTTCAGTGGTGAGGAAGTTCATTCGCTCAAAAGGTGCCGAAGTGTTTTCCGATCCCTCCAGCATGCTGGCACAATGGCACTGGCACCAAATATGGGAGGCCTGCGTGGTGGCGAAGTTGTAGAGCGGTCCGTGCGTGGCCCATTCCGGGTCGCCGTGCGGGTTAACCCACAGGTCGTGACATGCGGTTAGATCATATGGCGTTCCAATATCGTACGCAAGAGAATCGATGCCGGCGTTGTCGTAGTAGTTGATGATAATGTTGGTGTTGCCGGTCATGTTATCGACGAGGATATTCGGAAAATACCGGATCGTCCGGATGTAGTTTATCGGGAAGGTCATGTTGCTGGTGGTATAGGCGCCCTGAACACCCATGCCGTTCCAGGTGGCGATCAACGCCGCTATGGTTGAGTCAATATGTTCCACCTCGACCAGGAATGGCCCCGCCTTGTAGTCGACACCGTTGTAGGTAAAGTCGATGCCGTCCCGCGCCTTCGTGGGATTGATGATCCACTTGACCGGAACGTCGTGCTTATCGATCAGTTCGTAAATGAGCCCATAGGGCTTCAGCGCATTATCCTCGGTTTGCGGGGTCACCCCCATGTCAATGATATAGGAACCCGTGTAATAGCTTTCCGTGAATGGCGCCGCTTTGGCATCATCCTTCGGTCCGGCCTGGAACAGCACGATCAACAGGGCGACGATCAGCCCGGTGACGGCTGTGAGCCCAATCAGGAATTTCAGTTCGGTACGTAACCTGGTGACAGGCCTGAGTTTGCGCTGGGACATGGGTATTGAGAAGTGGTTTGCCGGTTTGTACGCAGTTTTGGCTGAAAGGTTTGGAAACCTTACAGCTACCGCCTTTCCGGTACCTGGCATCGCGTGAAAACGCTGCCGCGGCGGGCCGCAAGACAGTACTTCATAAAGTGTTCATCATTAGGCCGTGAGATTGACGCCATTTATTAATTTTGGCGGCCGCCCGGCTGTCGGGCCATGATTTAAAACCATACCAGAAATGAGAAAGATATTGTCCGCAATTATTGCGCTGCTGATTTTCCAACAAGCTGTAGCTCAGCAGGATAGCGATCCGGTTCTGCTTACCGTGGCCGGGGAGAAAATTACCCGCTCGGAGTTCATGCGTGTGTATAACAAGAACAACACCAAGGAGGACAAGTACAACCAGGAGGCCATCCGGGAGTACCTTGAGCTTTATATCAACTACAAACTCAAGGTGAAGGAAGCGGAAGAGACCAGGCTGGACACCATTGCGTCATTTGCCACTGAGCTGGCGGGTTACAGGAAGCAGCTGGCCCAGCCTTACCTGACCGATAAGGAGGTGACCGAACAGCTGATCCGAGAGGCATACGAACGCATGAAGCAGGATGTACATGCCAGTCATATTCTGGTTAAAGTGGCGCCTGATGCGCTTCCGTCAGATACAATTGAGGCCTGGGAGCGGATCAGCCTGGTGCGGCAGTACGTGACAGGGAAAGGCATTTCAGCTTCACAGCTGGCGGCCTATGAACGGAAGCTGAACAGCGCTATCAAGGATCCTGAATCCCGGGCCGGGCGGCTCGCCTCCGTGAAGGCGCTGATGAACAAGCCCAAATCTTCTGGGAACAGGTTCGCTGAAGCCGCCAGGGCGGTTTCAGAAGACCCGTCTGTAAAAGACAATGGTGGTGACCTGGGGTATTTCACGAGTCTTATGATGGTGTACCCGTTCGAGACGGCGGCCTATTCGACCAAACCTGGTGAGGTCTCCATGCCGGTGCGTACGAAATACGGGTATCACCTTGTACGGGTAAATGATGTGCGGCAGGCGGTCGGTGAGATTCATGCAGCGCATATCATGATCAAGTGCGGACCCGAAGCTTCGGATTCTGTTGAGCGTGCAGCGAGAAAGCGGATTGACGAGATATACGCCAAGGTGAAGGCAGGGGAGAATTTCGAGGAGCTCGCGATCCAGCATTCGGACGACAAAGGCTCTGCCAAAAGCGGGGGTGTATTGCCGTGGTTCGGCACCGGACGCATGGTTCCCGCATTCGAAAAGGCCGCCTTCGCGCTCGGGAAGGACAATGACCTGTCGAAGCCTGTCAGGACATCCTACGGATGGCATATCATCAAGCGGCTGGAAAGGCGCGGTATCGCATCGTTCGAGGAAAAGAAAACCGATTTGAAGAACCGGATCGCGCGCGACAGCCGCTCTGAAACCAGCAAGACGAGCATGATTGCCAGGATCAAGAAGGAAAGCCATTTCAAGGAGTACCTCGATAGCAAGGAAAGCCTGATTGCCGCCCTTGACACCAACCTCGCGAATGGGCAATGGAAGGCATCGGCGGTTGAAAACATGAAAAAGCAGCTTTTCAGGCTGGGAGACAAGACCTATACACAAACAGATTTCGCCGGCTACATGGAAAGCCGCCAATCGAGACGCAGCGGCACATCGCCACAGGCGATCGGGTACCAGATGTATGAGAATTATGTGAATGAGACGTGCCTGGCCTACGAGGAATCGCTCCTGGATGAGAAGTACCCCGAATTCAAAAGCCTGATGCAGGAATACCGGGACGGCATCCTGTTGTTTGACCTGACGGACAAAAAGGTCTGGTCGAAAGCCGTCAAGGATACTGCCGGGCTGGAAGCCTACTACGAGAAGAACAAGGAGAAGTACAAGTGGGATAAGCGGCTGGACGCAGTCATTTACACCTGTGCCGATGAGAAGGTCGCGTCACGCGTACGTAAGCTTCTTAAAAAAGGCAAGCCGCTGGCTGACATCAGGGAAGAGGTGAATAAGTCAAGCCAGCTGAATCTCACGGTCCGGGAGGACCTGTTCCTGGAAGGAGATCATGAGGTGGTGGACAGCATTGCATGGGAAAAGGGACTGGGCCCTGATATTTCACATAACGGCCAGATCGTTTTTGTGAAGGTGCGCGAGGTGCTCCCGCCCACGGTCAAGAAACTGGATGAAGCGCGGGGCCTCGTGACCGCCGATTACCAGAACCAGCTTGAAAAGGAATGGATCGGGCAATTAAGAAATAAATATACCGTTAAAGTCGACGAACAGGTACTCGGGACGATTGGAAAAGACAAATAGCAACAGCGAATCACACGCGGGTCTGTGGACAAATGTGAAGCCTCGTGCTTCACATTTTGTTTTTTGGGCGGCCCTGTTGGCCGCGGGTTGCAGCCTTTTCGAACGTAACGGCCCTGAGGGGGGGCGCCCGGTGGCGCGTGCGTTCGATCAGTACCTGTACGAGGAGGATTTGGCGGATATTATACCTGAAGGTACAAATGTCACGGACAGCACGAGGATTGCCGATAACTATATTGATAACTGGATCAAGCAACAGGTAGTCCTTCACAAGGCGGAAACTAATCTTCCCGACCAGAGAAAGCGCGTGGAAAAGCAGCTGCGGGAATACCGCAATTCACTGATCACCTTTGCTTATGAACAGGAGCTTGTGAGACAGCAGCTGGATACGGTCGTTACCGATGACGAGATAGCGGAGTATTATGATTCCAACCGTGCCAACTTCGAACTTAAGGACGACATCCTGAAGGCACTGTATGTCCGGGTTAAGCAGGACGCCCCCCGGCTGGAGGAGCTGAGGGGCTGGGTCCGCTCCGGAGAAGCCCGGCACCTCAATCAATTGGAAGAATACTGTCACCAGTTCGCCCTGGACTTCATTCTTGATGATGAAACGTGGATGCGACTCGATGATCTGCTTAATAAATTACCTTTGGAGGCGGGGCAAAGGTCGCGGCTTCTGGGGCATAACCGGTACGTGGAGCTGCAGGACAGCACGGACTTATATCTCGTGCGCATTGCGGAACACCGGCTCAAGGACAGCGCCTCCCCGTTGAGTTTTGAACGTATCAACATCAGGGGTATGATTATTAACAAGAGGAAGCTTAAGCTGATCCGTGCCATGGAAAAGGCAGCTTACGAGCAGGCTTTCAGTAACAATGATTTCGAGGTTTTTGCAGATGAGAAGGAATAGCATGCCGGGCCTTCTGCTGGCGGGAATGGCCCTGTGGGTCCATGCGGCGGCAGGCCAGGGTGGCACCATTGACCAGGTGGCGGCCACGGTGGGTAACAGGATCATTCTGAAATCTGACATCGAGACGCAATACCAGCAATATATCTCTCAGGGCAACTATCCCGATTCTTTCCTCAAGTGCAGGATTATCGACCAGCTGCTGTATACCAAGCTGCTGCTTAACCAGGCGGTGCTGGACAGCGTGGAGGTGAATGATGCCGAGGTACAGGACAAGCTGGATCGCAATCTTGATTTTTATATGGAGCAGCTTGGATCGCAGGAGAAGCTGGAGGAGTTTTACGGGAAGACGGTTGCCGAGATCAAGGACGAGTATGAACCGCTGATCAGAGAGCAACTCATGGTGCAGGCCATGCAGGGGCGCATTACGCGTGATGTAGCGGTTACACCGGCTGATGTCAGGTCGTTTTACGCCAGCATACCGCCAGACAGCCTCCCATACATCAATTCTGAAATCGAATATGCACAGATCAGGTACATGATCCCCGTTGGCGCGGAAGAAAAGTCCCGTATCCGCGGTACCTTGGAGAAATACAGGGAGCGGATCCGCAACGGCGAGGAACTCAGTACGCTGGCTGTGCTGTACTCACAGGATGGCTCTGCCAAGAAGGGCGGTGAACTGGGCTTTCATGGCCGGGGTGACCTCGTCCCGGAGTTCGAGGCGGTGGCCTTCAGGTTGAAGCCGGGGGAGGTTTCGGGCGTGGTGGAAACCAAGTTCGGCTATCATCTGATCCAGATGATAGAAAGGCGGGGTGAACGCATTAACGTACGCCATATCCTGCTCAGGCCCACGGTAACGGGCGAAGACCTGCAGGCTGCACATGCGAAAATGGACAGCGTATACCGGGCCATCGCTGACAGCACGCTTTCTTTCGCTGATGCTGCGGAGAAGTTCAGTGATGACACGGATACCCGCAACAACGGGGGCCTCGTGTTCAATCCCGGTTCAGCCACCACCCGGTTTGCGGCCGACCAGGTTGACCCGGCGGTGTTCTTCCAGCTTGAAAAACTGAATCCCGGGGAGGTATCCGAGCCGGTGACGGCGTCGACCAGGGAGGGAAAGCAGGGTTATTTTATTTACAAACTGATCAGCCGTTCAGACCCCCACCGGGCCAACCTGGAAAAGGATTACCAGAGGTTGCAGGAGGTGGCCCTTGAAATCAAGAAAAATGAAGCGCTTGAAAAGTGGGTGCGCAAGAAAAAACGTAACACATACATCAGCATCGCGCCGGAATACCGGTCCTGTGAAAACCTGGACCTGTGGCTCAACTGAGCCGGAAGCGGGTTTGCACACACTTCGTATAATGATTAATTAGGCTATGGAAACAAATCAGCATAATGACGTCAAGGCTGTTCAGGAGCTTGTCGACGCGTATAACAAGCTCCGGGCGGAGATCGGTAAGGTCATCATCGGACAGGATGAAGTAATCCGTGATGTCCTCATCTCCATTTTCAGCCGCGGCCATTGCCTGCTGGTAGGGGTGCCGGGCCTGGCAAAAACACTGCTCATCAACACGGTTTCAAGGGTGCTGGGCCTTAGTTATAACCGGATACAGTTTACCCCCGACCTGATGCCCTCGGATATCATCGGTACCGAAGTGCTGGATGAACACCGGCAGTTCAGGTTCGTGAAAGGACCATTGTTTGCGAATATCATCCTGGCAGACGAGATCAACAGGACGCCACCCAAAACACAATCCGCCTTGCTGGAGGCCATGCAGGAGCGGGCCGTAACGGCAGCCGGCAAGCGATACGAGCTTGGCAACCCGTTTTTTGTTCTCGCCACCCAGAATCCCATTGAACAGGAAGGCACTTACCCGCTGCCGGAAGCCCAGCTTGACCGGTTCATGTTTAATGTGCTGCTCGACTACCCCAGCCTTGACGAGGAAATCATGGTGGTCAAGAACACCACATCCGATTATGACCCCACACTTGATAAGGTGCTTGACGGGGACCGGATCCTGTATTTCCAGGACCTGATCAGGAAGATACCTGTGCCGGATAACGTCCTGCAATATGCCGTGTCTATGGCCGCGAGGTCGCGTCCCGGTAACGGCCAGGCGCCTGACATCGTGAGTAACTACGTGTCGTGGGGCGCGGGACCGCGTGCCAGCCAATTCCTGATCGTTGGGGCTAAATGTTCAGCCGCCTTAAATGGAAAGTATTCACCGGATATCGAAGATGTGAATTCGGTGGCACCGGCCATCATGCGGCATCGCATCGTCAAGAACTACAAAGCCGAAGCCGAGGGTATAGCCGTTGAGGATATCATCGCGGCCCTGATCAAATAAACCGGATCAAGCCACGGCCGGGGCAAACCCTTCTTTCCTTTCATCCCAGCCTGAAGAACGGCCCGTAACGCCCGGTCAGATAAACTGGCAGATCACTCCGCCCATGAGGGCGAAACTCACAATCCAGAATCCCGCATTGATGGCGATGTAACTGAAAGACTTTCTTTCGAACATCGCATTGATGCCCAACACGGGCAGGACTATCGCTAGGCTTCCGATAATGCCATGCAGGAATCCGTGGCCGAAGGTTCTGAAATTGCTGCCGTAACGCTCCATGAATGCAGCAATGTATTGCCCGGTTTCGGAACCAGGGTCATTGAATCCCGGTTCGTCGATCAGGATCGAATAGATATGCCACTGGTGCACCACCATGAAATTGAGCCCGAAGGCGGCTAGCAGGCTCAGGACGTAAGTCCAGATGAAAGTCCTGGCCATGTTGGCGCCTTTCATTTTGTCTTCGGTCATTTCGGCGGCCTTCATCCAGGCATTTCCAAAAACCTTCGGGCTATACCAGATGAAGCCAATCACCAGCGGGATCAGTGCGGCAAGGAACAGGACAACGAGATTCATTTCCATGATAAGTTCTGTTTTTTGGATTGGACAAATCAAATGTAGCAAGTTTTGGCGGCCGTGCTAAACCCGTCCCGGCCAATTATGCACCGCCGGGCTTTGTGGCATGGCGTTAACAACAAACTGGTATGCAGTAGGTTGATATTTCGCTCGGTTTACACACGCGGTTCTGCGTACATTTACCATTGCGGTCATGAAATGTCCCGGTAAGCGGGTTGGCCGCATTCATATGGAGTCAGGAATAAAGGCATGGGCCGAGGCGGATCGTCCCAGGGAAAAGCTGCTTGAATCCGGAGCCGGCAGGCTCACGGATTCGGAGTTGCTCGCCATCCTGATCAGGTCCGGAAGCGACCGGGAAACCGCCGTGGACCTGGCCAAGGGCATTTTACGGGCTTACGGAAACGACCTGGCGCGCCTGGCGCGCGTGTCGGTCCAGGAGCTGGCCCGGTTTCGCGGAATGGGAAGGGTGAAGGCCGTTACGGTCCTCGCGGCGCTGGAACTGTCCAACCGGCGCAGGAGCTCCGATGCAAGGAGAAAAAAGAAAATCACGTCAAGCCGAGACGCCGCCGAGATCATGATTTCGGTAATGGCCGACCTGACCCATGAGGAGTTTTATATCCTGCTTCTTAACAGGGCCAATGAACTCATACACCGGCATCACCTCAGCAAAGGCGGGGTGGCCGGAACGGTGGTGGACCCGAAGATTGTCTTCAAGGTAGCGCTGGACCACCTGGCATCCGGTATTATCCTTTTTCATAACCACCCCAGTGGGAACCTCAGGCCCAGCGCGGAAGATGTGAAGCTGACCAGGCGGCTTGGCGATGCCGGTTCGTTGCTCGACATCAAGGTGCTTGACCATATCATCATCGCCGGTGATCACTGGTACAGCTTTGCAGACGAGGGAAAGATTTAACCTTGTTACATGCCGGATTACGAGCCGGGGCCTTGCATCCGACGGTGCCATCGGCAAAAGCCTGTTTGTCCTGACGGATAGGATCGATTAACTTTGTCATATGCTGTTGATTTTCGCGCCGGAGGTCACCCCCAGGCTTAAATATACCTGCGACCTGATTTTCAGGGATACGCTTGGCATTGACTGTGAGATCACCACCGACCTGGAGATGTTCAGGGGAGCCGGCAGGGCACGACTCAACTATAGCGAGACAACCGTGGATGGTGTGCCACATATTTTCCCCGCAGGTTTGTTGTTTGAACGTGGGATTAACGACCAGGAAGTGGGCGTCTTCGACTGGGAGGGCAGCAAGGCCATCTTTGGCACGCACCCGGAATACCTGGTGCCGTTTGATCCGCTGGCGGGTTCTTTTTACCTCGTCAGCCGATACGAGGAATACCTGCCCCATATCCGCGATACCCATGACCGGTTCGACGCCACCGAAAGCCTCGCGCATAAACAGCACTTTCTGCACAAACCACTGGTGAACATCTGGGCCATGAAATTGAGGGACGAACTGACCAGGCACTATCCGGCCCTTTCCTTCCCGGCGCGCAAGTACCGTTATATCTCCACGATCGACATTGACAATGCCTATGCATACCTGGAAAAGGGTTTTATGCGCACCGCGGGGGCCTATGCCCGGTCAATGGTCAACCTCGACTTCGATGACCTCGCCGAAAGGACGCGTGTGCTGGCAGGCGTTCAAAAGGATCCGTTCGACACCTATGCATTCCAGCTCGAACTCCAGCAACGGTACCACTTCAGGTGCATTTACTTTACACTCCTGGCGGAGTACGGCGAGAACGACAAAAACGTACCACCCGACAGCAGAAAACTGCGGAGCCTGATCAAGTCACTCGCCGATTATGCGGAAGTGGGGATTCATCCTTCCTACGGCTCGAACCACTCGCCGGATAAATTACGGAAAGAGGTGGCCACCCTCAGCAGGATCCTGAAACGGGATGTGACACGGAGCCGGCAGCACTTCCTTGTGCTGAAGCTGCCTGAAACGTACCGGCAACTGATTGATCTTGACATTACGGACGACTATACGATGGGGTATGCCGTAAACATAGGTTTCCGGGCAGGCATATGCACGCCGTTTTATTTTTATGACCTTGACATGGAACGACCCACCTCCCTTCGCATACACCCCTTCGCCGTCATGGATGCCACGCTGAAGTATTACATGAAAATTGATCCGTCGAAGGCCATGGACTATATCCGCCCGCTGATCGATGAAGTGCGTAAAGTCAACGGAGACTTCATCAGCCTTTGGCATAATGAATCCATGAGCGAGAACAGGGTCTGGGCAGGATGGCGATTGGTTTACGAAGATATGGTGGCGTATGCCACGGGAAAACACGAGCGTGCGGGACAAGTTGTATAATTTCCTGGTCAGGAATGCGCCGGGGCTCCTGAACCAGCTCCGTAAATGGAAACGGGGCCGTAAAAGAAGACGGATCATAACGGAGGGCACAGGAGATCCCGCCACGCAGGAATCGCTGTTGGATGACCTGCGGCAGGCAGGCATCGCAGAGGGAGACCTCGTGATCGCTCATACCATCCTCAGCGCCATGGGTTATGTGGAAGGTGGTGCCGGGACAGTGGTGCAGGCACTGCTTCAGGCCATAGGGGATGAGGGTACGCTGGTCATGCCCTGCTTCGCGCATGATACTTTTAGCAAATACTACCTGGACAAGGATCCCGTTTTCGACGTGACGCAATCGCCGTCCCGTGCCGGCAGTGTTACCGAGGCGATGCGGCTGATGCCCGGTGCCGTGCGCAGCTTCCACCCGACGGACGCCGTTTGCGCACTTGGCCCGCTTGCCGGCTGGCTGGTGGCGGATCATTTCGGGCAGATTACACCGTATAACCGGCAGTCGCCTTACTTCAGGGTCGGGGAGAAGCAGGGCAAGATTCTTTGCATCGGCGTGCCCCTCCTGACTTCATGCACCAACCTGCACACCCTCGAGGATGCAGTCGAATTCAGGTATCCCGTTTATCACCCGGATGTTTACGAAGCCAGGATGCGGGATGAAAATGGCGTGGAGCGAAGGATGAAAACCAGGGTCCATGATCCGGCATGGTCCATGAAGCGACGGCCTGACGACCTGGTGCCCCTGTTCGAAAAGGAAGGCATCCTGCGGAAGGTCAGGATTGCACGTGCGGATACCTACCTCATTGACGCTGCCGGCCTGTTCAGGGTCATGGTAAAAGCGTACAACGATGATGGGATTACCATGTACACACCGTTTGGCAGGGAGGATTGAATGAATATCCTGGTCACGCTCGATTACGAGATTTATTTCGGACGGAATCACGGCACGGTCGGCAAATGCCTGCTGGAGCCCACAAATGCCCTGATGCGGATCGCGGAACGCCACGGCGTGCGGTTTGTCTTTTTCGTCGATTGCGGATACCTGGTGGCGCTAAGGGAGCAGGCCGGTTCGCATTCATCGCTGGCCCGGGACCTGGCCACCGTCGAAGACCAGTTGAAGTTGCTTGCCGGTGCGGGGCATGACCTGCAACTGCATATCCATCCGCACTGGGAGGACACACGGTTCGACGGTTTATCGTGGCGCATGGACATCAGCAGGTACAAGCTGGCCGACTTCCCTGATCAAGATATCCGGCGCATCGTATCCAAATACCGGGAAACGCTGGAAAGCGTGGCCAGCAACCCTGTGCTGGCATACAGGGCCGGCGGCTGGTGCATGCAACCGTTTACGCGTATCGGACCTGCCCTGCGGGAGAACGGCATCCGTATAGACAGCAGCGTGTTCAGGGGCGGGTATTCAAAGGCCGGGGCATACGACTATGATTTTCGCGGGGCGCCCGCGGCATCTGTGTACCGATTCGGGGATGATCCGGTCCGGGAGGACCCAAAGGGCTTTTTTACGGAGTACCCGATTACACAGGTATATAATTCACCACTTTTCTTCTGGCGGTTATTCCTGATGGGACGCCTGGACCCGCGCCGTCACAAGCCGATAGGCGACGGGCAGGCGATGCCGGCACCCGGTATGCGGACCAGGCTGCTTACCCGCTTTACGCGAAACGGACTCAGCATGGACGGGTATAACGTGCGCATGCTGCCCGCTGCCGTTCGGCGCGCCAGTCGGCGTGGTCATGAAAACATGGTGGTCATCGGGCACCCAAAGGCGCTGAGCCCGTATTCGATCGAATCTTTCGACAGGTTCGTGGAGCGCATGAACGGCCGGCATCGATTCACCACCTTTACGGAACTTCACCAGGGACAATGATCCGGTACCTGAAACATGACGATATAGACCCGCAGCGATGGGATGCATGCCTCGACGCCAGTCCGTATGCCATGCTGTTCGCACGTTCATGGTTCCTTGACCTGGTAGCGCCCGGGTGGGATGGCATTGTGCAGGGCAACTACGAAGCTGTTTTCCCGGTTGCCAGGAAACGGAAATGGGGGATTGCCTATGCCTACCAGCCATTTTTCACACGTTATTTCGGTGTCTACGGAAAAAAAACAGGGTTGGCTGCGGATCCTTTCGTCGAAACCATGCCCGGCGATGTGATGTACATGCAATTTGCACTGCACGAATCCAATATCCTTGCGAAAAAGAATCTTGCAGAAACACGGGAACGCAGGTTCCAGTTACTGGACCTGTCCGGGAACCAAGAGGAGCTCAGGAAAGGGTACGCGGAAAACACGCGGCGGAACATCAACCGCGCCAAACGCAGGGGCTTTGAAATCAGGGAAGGCGTGGAGCCTGAACAGATTGCGGGCATCTTCCGCTCAACCAGGGGCAGGGAACTGAAAGAGTATAAACCCGCGGACTACAGCCGACTTGTAGCGCTCATGGAGGCATGCCAGGCACGCGGGGAAGGCGTTTCCCTGGGCGTGTACGGGGAGAAAGACCGGCCGGAGGCGGCAGCTTTTATCATGGGATCTGCTCCCCGTTTTATTTTTCTCAAAAGCGGTGTAAGTGATGTGGGGCGGTCAGGCGGCGCCATGCATGCACTCATCGATAAGTTTATCCGTACGCATGCCGGCAGCGATGCATCGCTCGACTTCGGCGGTTCGTCCATACCCGGTGTGTCACGCTTTTATCGTGGCTTCGGTGCGGCAGATGTAGTATATTTACAAATCACGGTGAACAGGTTGAAGCGACCCTTCAGAATGTTCCGTAGCTGAGCAAAACGATTACCCCTTATGACCAGGATCCTGAGTGAACATCAAAGCATCTTAAGCGAGTTTATTGCTGAAATCCGCAGTGCGGATATTCAGGCTGACCGCATGCGGTTCAGGAGAAACCTGGAGCGGATCGGTGAGATCGCCGCTTTCGAGATCAGCAAGGTGCTCGGTTACCGTGACCGGGAAATCATCACCCCTTTGGGCATCTCCACGATGAAGGTGCTGAGTGAACAGCCCGTGGTGGCCACCATTCTCCGTGCAGGCCTGCCGCTGCATACAGGCATCCTGAATTATTTTGACCGGGCCGACAACGCGTTCGTTTCCGCTTACCGGAAACATCATAAGGACGGTTCATTCGATGTACACCTGGAATATGTTTCGGCTCCCGGGCTCGAAAACAGGGTGGTGATCCTGGCGGACCCGATGCTGGCCACGGGACAGTCCATGGTCCAGGCCATCAAGGCGCTTTTTGAAAAGGGACAACCCAGGCACCTGCATATCGTATCCGCTATTGCCTGCGTGCAGGGAATCGAATATGTCAAGTCGCATGTTTCAAGCGAACTGACCGTATGGGCCGGTGCCGTGGATGAGGAGCTGACGGCCCAGTCCTTTATCGTCCCTGGCCTGGGTGATGCGGGCGATCTGGCCTACGGGAATAAAACCTGATGGGCCTGTCCTTACCATAATCCGTCCGGCAGATGGGAGAATATATCAAGATTCTGCTGGTCATCCTTCTGAGCAGTGTGAAATTCATTGCAGGCCCGCCGTTCGCCTACGGCTTCAACCAGAAATACGATTTCAACATTATTGAGAGTATTCTGTACTCCATCATTGGCGGCATGCTTGGAGTAGTGGTCTTTTCATATTTCAGTACCCATCTCTTCAAATTCTGGCATTGGCTGAAGTTTCAGTTTAAAAAGGCTTTTCGCGGGAAAGGGATCTTTTCCGAACCCATGGTCGATTATGACGAGCCGTTCGAAGTGCACTACACGTACGTCGAGAAGTCCCGGCAGCGGAAGATTTTCAGCCGCAGGACCCGCAGGTTCGTACGCATCTGGAGGCGGTACGGATTGATTGGCGTGGCTTTCCTGACGCCAGTGGTTTTTTCCATCCCCATAGGCACCATTGTGGCAAACAGCCTCGTACGCAATAAGAAAAAGATATTCGTCTATATGTTTTTGTCGGTACTGTTCTGGAGTGTGGTTATAAACATGGTTTTCGAGGTATACCAGATCAGGCGTGTGGGCCTGGTGCCGGAATAACAGTGTATATTCAACAGGTACTATCTTTGGAATGGCATGACGTTTTCTGAAAACATCAAGGTTGCCGTCCGGTCCATTCGCGGGCATTCATTGCGCACGGTGCTCACGGCACTTATCATCGCGTTTGGGATCATGGCGCTGGTGGGCATCCTTACCACTATTGATGCAGTGAAGTACTATTTCAACAATAATTTCGCCATGATGGGTTCCAATTCTTTTACCATCCGGAATACCGGCCTGGGAATCCATGTGAATTCCAGCGGGAAAAAGCGAAAGCGGTTTAAGCGGATATCCTTCGAGGAGGCCATGCGTTTCAAGGAGTCGTACCCGTTCCCGGCTTCGGTAAGCGTCTCCGCATTTGCCACGCACCTGGGCGTGCTGCGGTACAAATCGAACAAATCGAATCCAAACATCTCCGTGCTGGGCGGTGACGCCAATTACATTCCCAATACGGGGTATGAGCTTGCCGATGGCAGGAATTTTTCGAACCAGGAACAGGACCAGGGTTATAATGTGGCCGTGATCGGAAGCGAGATCAGGGAGACGGTCTTCGATGGGGAGGATCCGATTGACAAGCAATTCAGCGTTGGAAAGGACAGGTACCGTGTCATAGGGGTGCTCCGGGAAAAAGGATCGAGCATGGGATTCAGCAGTGACAAGATTGTCATCCTGCCCGTACGGAATGTCAAGTACCGGTTCCTGGGCAATGATGCCACCTACAGTATTACCGTGCGGGTGGAGGATGTGGCGCAGCTGGATCCTGCACAGGCGGAGGCGGTGGGCGCATTCAGGGTCGTGCGCGGCGACCGGGTGGGCGAGGAGAATTCGTTCGAGATCACCAAAAGCGATTCCCTGGCCCTCATGGTCATCGACCAGCTTAAGTTTATAACCCTGGCCGCCACCATCATCGGGTTTATCACCCTGCTGGGCGCTGGTGTTGGCCTGATGAACATCATGCTCGTTTCCGTGACGGAGCGGACCCGCGAAATCGGGATCCGGAAGTCGATGGGCGCCACGTCAGGGCATATCAAGCGCCAGTTCCTGACAGAAGCAGTGCTCGTATGCCAGCTGGGTGGTGTCCTGGGGATACTGCTGGGTATCCTCGCGGGCAATGGCATGTCGCTCCTGATGAATGCCGGCTTTATCATGCCGTGGCTCTGGATCGGGGTGGGCATCGGTATTTGTTTTGTCACCGGCGTATTGTCCGGCTTTTACCCGGCCATGAAGGCGGCCCGGCTTGATCCTGTGGATGCGCTTAGGTATGAATAGGTTAGGCGCTGCCACTTCCTTCCGCAAAACGGTGTCCCGTTGATAATTTCATATCTTTAGCTACCACCACCGGCCATGGGGCCGGAATCTATCTAGCATGCCAATCATAAGTTCCATCATGTCCTGGCTGATGAAGAAGCGGATTCATCAAATGGAGTTATTTATCAAGTACCCCCATGAGGTTCAGCAGGAATGGTTCCGGAAACTCGTCACCGCGGGAAAAGGGACCGAATGGGGACGTCAGCATGGATTTGGAGACATCAGCAGCTATGACCAGTTCGCGGAAAGGGTCCCGCTACAGGACTATGAAAGCCTCAAACCATACATCCTCAGACTAAAAAATGGGGAGCAAAACCTGCTATGGCCTTCGGAAGTGAAATGGTTTGCGAAGTCGTCAGGTACTTCCAACGACAAGAGCAAGTTTATCCCGGTCACGGAAGAGGCGCTCGAGCATTGCCACTTCCGCGGCGGGAAGGACCTGCTAACAATATACTGCAGCAACAATCCCAACACCCGGCTTTTCAACGGGAAACTCCTTTCGCTTGGCGGCAGCCATAAGATCAATTCTTTCAGTAACGATTCATTTTACGGAGACCTTTCAGCCATCATCATGCAGAACCTGCCTTTCTGGATAGAGCTATTCCGCACGCCGGACCTTTCCGTGGCGCTGATGGACGAATGGGAAGCCAAGATTGAGAAGATGGCAAATGACACTATACACGAAGATGTCACCAACATTTCGGGTGTGCCTTCATGGACGCTGGTACTTCTGCGGCGGGTGCTGGAACTGAGTGGCAAGGCGAGCATTGACCAGGTGTGGCCAAACCTGGAACTTTATGTGCACGGGGCGGTGAACTTTTGCCCCTACCGGGAGCAATTCAGAAAACTTATCCCCAAGCCTGGTATGCATTATTACGAAACCTATAATGCTTCAGAAGGATTTTTTGGTATCCAGGACCGGCAGAACAGTGAAGAGATGCTCCTGATGCTCGACTACGGGATATTTTACGAATTCAGGGAAGCAACCGGCGACCGGGTCATACCCTTGCATGAGGTGAAGCCGGGCGTCAATTACTCCATGATCATTTCCACCAATGCAGGGTTGTGGAGATACCAGATCGGGGATACGGTCGTTTTTACCTCGGTGAATCCCTACCGAATCCGGATAACAGGCCGTACCAGCCTATTTATAAACGCCTTCGGCGAGGAGCTCATGATTGACAATGCAGAAAAGGCCATCGCGGAGGCCTGCAAAGCCACGGATGCGTCCGTTAAGGAATACACGGCATCACCGGTGTACTTTTCTGAACATGAGAATGGCGCCCACGAGTGGCTGATTGAGTTCGAGAAGCATCCTGCCGACCTGGACCGGTTTGCGGAATCGCTCGACAAGGCACTGAAACATGCCAATTCTGACTATGAAGCCAAGCGGCACAAGGATATGTCCCTGCGGAAACCTATCGTCAGGGTGCTTGACAACGGAACGTTCTACGAGTGGCTGAAGTCCAAGAATAAACTGGGTGGACAGCACAAGGTTCCGCGCCTGGTGAATAACAGGAAAATTGCAGATGAAATTCTCAGGCTCAGCGGCCCGCAACATGCTTAGGTGGATGTTGCTGGTGTTTATCCAGACGCCTGTAATCGCCCAGTCTTTCACGCACGTAAAGACCATCGCACGGGAAATATCATTTTTTACCACCGATAAACTCGGGCATGCCTACCTGGTCAGCAGGGATGGGCTGTACAAGTATAACCCGCAAGGTACGGAGGTGGCCGCCTTCGCGGATAAGTCGCTGGGAACGCTGTCTTCCGTGGATGCCACCGATGCGCTCAAGCTTATGCTGTTCAGCCGCGACTTCAGGAAGGTATACCTGCTGGATGACCGGCTCAGCATCCGGTCGCAGTTCGACCTGGGTGCGCTGGGGCTTGACCAGCCGGCACTGATCTGCATGTCCAGGCATGACGGGTACTGGGTCTTTGATGCACTTCAGCGCAGGTTGCTTAAATTTGATACAAAACTGAACCCGGCAGGGGAGGGTGAGCTGTTTTCACATAAGCTGACTTCGCTGGATCCTGATTTCATGGTTGAATCCTCGCAGTGGATATTTCTCCATGATCCGGGCCACGGCGTACTGATGGCCGACCGGTACGGCACCTATTACAAGGTCCTGAGAGAGTTGAATGCCCGTCATTTCCAGTGCGAGGGGGAAAAGCTCACCTATTTTGACGGGGAGCACCTGGTAAGGCTGGATACACGATCCGGCGTTTCTGAAACAATACCAATTCCGGAACTCGAGGGGACGCGCCAGGTGAGAATAGAGAAAAACAGGCTCTATATTAGTACGCCTGGCGCTTTCCATATTTATTCATTTTGAGTTTATTTGCAAGAGGCACGATGCTTCGTGCCCATTACTGACCTTAAACCAATTTTCAAAAGTCAAAACGTATGCACGTAGCTGTTGCGGGGAACATAGGTTCCGGAAAAACGACCCTGACCACTTTGCTGGCAAAGCATTTCAAATGGGACGCCCATTATGAATCGGTCGACGAGAACCCTTACCTGAATGACTTTTACGAGGATATGCAACGATGGTCCTTCAACGTGCAAATCTTCTTTCTCAATACGCGCTTTAACCAGCTCGTAAAGATCATCAAGGAAGGGAAGAAGGTTATCCAGGACCGGACCATATACGAGGATGCGCATATTTTCGCCCCGAACCTCCATGCCATGGGGCTGATGACGACCCGCGACTTCAATACCTACCTCAACCTTTTTAACCTGATGACCCAGTTCATCTCACCACCTGACCTGCTGATCTACCTCAGGGGTACGGTGCCTGCACTGGTCAACCAGATCGAAAAGCGGGGCAGGCCGTACGAGAACTCTATCCGAATCGACTACCTCAAACGGCTGAATGAGCGCTACGAGGCCTGGATCACCCAGTATGAGCTGGGCAAACTGCTGGTGATCGATATTGATGAAATGAACTTTGCCGAGAATTCGGAGCAGCTGGGTGAGATTGTGACCCGCGTGCAGGCAGAGCTGCACGGCCTTTTCAAGTAATCCAGGTTCCCATAAAAAAAGGCGCCAGGGGCGCCTTTTGAATTTTGCAGCATGAAAGCCGTCAGGAACGGGTTGTTTTCTGCTCCTTAACCTGGTACTTGCCGTAGGCAGGGCACTTTTCCTTGGGCTTGCAGGATCCGATGGCCCCGGCTACAAATGCAATCAACAGAATACCAGTGAGTTTTTTCATGCTTGATTTCTTTTTTTAATGTATCTATTTGCAAATAAACAAATTATCGATCATTCTTATTGTTTGGGGCGCGTAATTAATTTCACATAGTTTTCAACGTTTTAGCGCCGGGTGGGCAGGAGCAATAACTTTGCCAGAAATGGATACAGCAACCGCCAGGGATCAAATTGAGCCCAGGATCGACTCCTCATGGAAATCTGTGCTGTCGGAGGAGTTTCGCCAACCATACTTCATTGATCTAAAGCACTTCCTGGTGGAAGAGCGCGATCAGGGACATACCCTTTTTCCACCGGGCTCCCTAATCTTCAATGCTTTCAACAGGACACCGTTCGAATCGGTGCGGGTCGTTATCATGGGGCAGGATCCCTACCACGGTCCCGGCCAGGCCAATGGACTTTGCTTTTCAGTCAGTCCGGGAATCCGCATCCCGCCTTCGCTGGCTAATATTTTCAAGGAACTGAAGCAGGACCTGGGTTGCCCGATATCCCTGTCAGGGAATCTTGAGCCATGGGCGGACCAGGGCGTTCTCCTGCTGAATGCATCGCTTTCCGTCAGGGCGCACACCCCCAATTCACATGCTGGAAGGGGGTGGGAACAATTCACCGATGCGGCCATCAGGGCGTTATCGGAAAACAGGGAAGGGCTTGTGTTCCTGCTCTGGGGCCGGAATGCCCAGGCAAAGGAAAGCCTGGTCGACACGTCCAGGCACCTGGTGCTGAAAGCGGCTCACCCATCACCCTATTCCGCCAACGGTTTCTTTGGATGCCGGCATTTTTCAAAAGCGAACAAATGGCTTGAAGAAAAGGGTATGGGTTCCGTCGACTGGCGGCTTCAGGGCCACCAGGCAACCTGATGCCGGACTGCAGGAAGGGCCAGGGTGCCCTCTTTTTTGCATAAAGCCCTGGCTACATCAGCCAGGAAAACTAACGGGAAGCAGCGAAGTTGTTTACAAGGAATTCCGTCGCTGCACGGTGCGCCTCATTGGTATATTGCTGGTGGTATTGGGGGTTGCTGGGATTCGCGAAAGCGTGGTCCGCGTCATACCGCCGGAATGTATACTTCAGTTCAAGTTTCTTGAGATTTTTCTCGAATGCATCTACCTTTTCAGGCGTGATCCATTTGTCCTGGTTGGCCCAGATGCCCAGCAGGGGAGCGCCAAGCTTCGACAGCTTATCCGCATCTGCTTCCGGTGCCCCGTAATACATGACACAACCCGACGTGCGTTCACCAGCCATTAATGCCGTCTGCAGGCTCCAGGTCCCGCCGAAACACCAGCCCATGGTCTGGACCACGGCATCCTCACCCAGGTAGCTGAGCATGCCGGTAATGATTGTACGCAACCGCTTTTCATCGGCTGCCTGCATCAGCTTCGAGGCATCTTCCGCGTTGGTCGCCAGTTTGCCGTCGTAAAGGTCAATCGCAATGACATTGGTATGGGGCACCTCGTGGAACAGCCGTTCGGCCATCATCTTGATATGATCGTTCAAACCCCACCACTCATGGATGATCACGAGGAACTGTTTTGACGAGTGACTTCGCACTTCAAAAGCACGGGCAGGTGTACCATCATCGCATGGAATGGAAACCATGCGGCCGCCGTGCGGGGCATAGGGCACCGGCAGCGGGGCAGCATGTGCTGCCGCGAAAGCAGGGTCGCCGGCATGGCTGGCGAAACTGGCATTGGCAGAGTGGCAGCACGGAGCCTGCCCTGCGACGGGCAAGGTGAAGACCATGCAGCTGATAAGAAAGAAGGCGTTGATGAATTGTTTCATAGAATAGCAGTTGATATTAACAAAAGTATCAATTATTTACATGTTTTTTACGTGGTGTCCGCTTAACATTTTTTACATTCGCCAACTGTTCCCGGATTCGAGGATATGAAATACTGGCTTGTAAAATCAGACCCAGGCGAATATGGCTGGGAGGACCTTCTGAAGGAAAGAAAAACGGACTGGACCGGGGTGCGTAACTATGCAGCAAGACTTCATTTGAACGGCATGAAAAAAGGTGATGCCGTGCTTTTTTACCACAGCAACCGCGAGCCGGCGGTGATAGGCGAGGCGAAAGTAACACGCGAAGCATTTCCTGATCCGACAGCGCAGGATGATAAGTGGGTTGCCGTGGAACTGGAAGCCGGGAAGTCCCTTGGCAAACCTGTGCCCCTTCAAAGCATCAAGGCAGAGAAGCGTCTGGCCGACATCGGCCTGGTCCGGATCGGCCGGTTGAGTGTAATGCCGCTGCAAAAACCCGAATACGAAACCATTGTTAAAATGGGCAGGTGAATGCCCTGTTTTTTACCGATCCGTCCAACAACCAATTTATGTATCAGAGAATTCTAAGAGGGATTGCCTACGCACTTGCATCTTTTCTGCTGCTGGGCGGCGCCACGGCAAACGGCCAGGGTATCGTGCGTGGTTTTATCTATGACAAGGATAACGGGGAGCCCATGCTTTTCGTTAATGTCGTGCTGCAAAATACCACCCTGGGGGCCGCAACGGATGTGCATGGCTATTTTGCCATTAACAAGGTTCCTGCAGGAGATTACGAGGTAATTGCCTTTTCCATCGGGTACGATACTGTTTCCAATTCCATCGTGGTTGCCGATAACGAGATCGTTACGGTCAAGATGTACATGAAGGAAAGCGCCATCAGCCTGCAGCAGGTGGAAATTTCAGCGGGGAAGCAGGAGCAACGCACGGAAGTGCAGATGTCGGTGTCAAAGATTACACCAAGGGAGATCAGCCAGGTGCCGGCGGCAGGGGGCGAACCGGACCTTGCCCAGTACATGCAGGTGCTGCCTGGCGTGGTGTTCACGGGTGATCAGGGCGGACAGCTCTACATCAGGGGCGGGACACCCATCCAGAACAAGGTATTGCTGGACGGAATGGTGGTGTATAACCCGTTTCATTCCATCGGGTTGTTTTCTGTTTTTGATTCGGATATCATAAAGACGGCCGACGTTTACACCGGTGGATTCAACGCGGAATACGGCGGACGTATTTCCTCCGTCATGGATGTCACCACGAGGGACGGCAATAAAAACCGGTTCAATGGAAAGTTCAGCGCCAGTACCTTTAATTCAAAACTGACGCTCGAAGGCCCGTTCAAGAAGCCCAAAGAGAACGGCGGAAGCAGTGGTACCTACATTTTTTCCGGACGGACGTCTTACCTGGACCAGACCTCCAAGAGCATATACAAGTACGTGGATGACGAAGGGCTTCCATACCGTTTCCTGGACTTTTACGGTAAGGGAACCCTGACAGGCTCCAATGGCAGTAAATTCAGCCTGTTCGGATTTCGTTTCGATGACAATGTGAATTACGAAGGCATTTCGGAATACCAGTGGAACAGCTTCGGGGCCGGATCCAATTTCGTAATGGTTCCCGGTGCCTCCCCGGTGCTGCTGGACGGGACATTTGCTTTTACCCGGTACGAGATCGAATTGCAGGAGGCCGACGAGCAACCGCGAAGCAGCGCCGTAAACGGTTTTAACTTCACGCTTAATTTTTCCTATTTCCTGGGCCGCGATGAGGTTAAATACGGGCTCGAAGGACTGGGTTTCAAAACAGACTTTACCTTCTTCAACAGCGTGGGCAAGAAACTGGAACAGGTGGAGAATACGTCCGAATTCGCCGCTTTCCTCAAATACAAGCGCGCGGCGGACAAGGTGGTTATCGAACCAAGCCTGCGGGTGCATTACTATGCCAGCCTGAATGAATTCTCATTCGAGCCACGCGCCGGCCTGAAGCTGAACCTGAGCGAGCGGTTGCGTTTCAAGGCCGCTGCAGGCCTTTATGCCCAGAACCTCCTGGCCGCCGTTTCCGACCGTGACGTGGTAAACCTGTTTTACGGATTCCTTTCCGGGCCCGATAACCTCCAGGATGAATTCAGGGGTGAAGAAGTCACCAGCAGGCTGCAGCATGCCGCACATCTCGTGGCAGGGGTGGAGGTGGACCTGTTCAGGAACGTCAGTGTAAACCTGGAAGGGTATATCAAGGATTTCAACCAGGTGGAAAATGTTAACCGGAATAAGATATTCGAGGATACCGGGGCCAACTTCGACAAGCCGGATTCGCAAAAGAAGGATATCATCGTAGAAAAGGGGCTGGCAAGAGGCGCTGATATAGCCATCAACTACGAATCCAAGAAATGGTATATCTGGCTGGTGTACTCACTTGGCTTTGTCACACGTGATGACGGAATCACGGAATACGAGCCTCATTTCGACCGCCGGCATAATGTCAACGCCGTGGTGTCCTATACTTTCGGTGATAAAATGGACTGGGTAGCCAGTGCCCGGTGGAACTTCGGTTCCGGCTTCCCGTTCACACTGACTGCCGGGTTTTACGAATACCTGGACTTCCAGCAGGGAATCAATGTGGATTATACCAACTCCAACGGTGACCTGGGCGTCATCTATGACGAACTCAACAAGGGTCGGCTGCCCTATTACCACCGTATGGACATGTCCATCAAGAAAACGTTTACTTTTTCCGAAAGGTCAGAGCTGGCGGTGATTGCCAGCGTGACAAATGTGTATGACCGGGATAATATCTTCTATTTCGACCGCATCCGCGGGGAGCGCGTAGACCAGCTGCCCATCCTGCCCAGCCTGGGCGCCAGCATTACCTTCTGATCATTTCAAAATGAAGGGCGCGTCAACTCCAAATAAAAGGGCGCGTCAACCCCAAATAAAAGGGCGCGTCAACCCCAAATAAAAGGGCGCGTCAACCCCAAATAAAAGGGCGCGTCAACCCCAAATAAAAGGGCGCGTCAACCCCAAATAAAAGGGCGCGTCAACCCAAATAAAAAGGCGCGGCAAGTCCAAATAAAAAAGACGGGAATGATCCCGCCTTTCCAATTGATTCAGGAAGCTAGTCAGCTTGTTCTACTGGCTAATACGCCGCAATATAGGCCGCCGGGTCGGCTGCCGGGTCTATAAATTGGTAAACAGGACCGGGTACGGGGTAAACTGGCAGGCTGGGCGCTAATCCCTGAGCAATTCCCGTGCAATCACCAGCTTCTGGATTTCTGAAGTGCCTTCGCCAATGGTACAAAGCTTGGCGTCGCGGTAATACTTCTCGACGGGAAAGTCCTTGGTATAGCCATATCCGCCAAAGACCTGCACGGCTTCGTTGGCCACTCTAACGGCTACCTCTGAAGCATAATACTTGGCCGATGCACTGGCCTGCGTGGTGGGCTCGCCACGGTTTTTCAGGTGCGCCGAATGGTGTGTAAGCAATTCTGCAGCCTCTATTTCGGTAGCCATGTCAGCCAGCTTGAAGGCGATTCCCTGGAAACTGGAAATTGGCTTTCCGAACTGGTGCCGCTCCTTGGAGTATTTCAGCGCAGCGCCGTATGCACCCTTGGCAATGCCCACTGACAGGGCAGCGATGGAAATACGGCCGCCATCCAGCACCTTCATGGCCTGGATGAAGCCTTCACCCACGTTGCCCAGCACATGCGATGAAGGGACCCTGCAATCCTCGAAAATCATCTCTGCTGTTTCGGAAGCGCGCATGCCCAGCTTGTTCTCTTTCTTTCCGGCCTTGAACCCCTCCATCCCGCGTTCCACCACGAATGCCGTAATGCCGCGTGAGTCGAGCAGCTCGCCTGTCCTGGCTACCACGACGGCGATATTGCCCGTGATGCCATGGGTGATCCAGGTCTTGGCTCCATTGAGGATCCAGTCATCGCCGTCAGGACGGGCCACGCATTTCATGCGCATGGCATCCGATCCGGTATTGGCCTCCGTGAGACCCCAGGCGCCGATCGACTTACCGGAAGCCAGCCCGGGCAGCCACCGCTTTTTCTGTTCCTCGTTGGCAAACTGCAGGATGTGACCGCTGCACAACGAATTGTGTGCCGCCATGCTCAGGCCTATGGACCCGCATACGCGGGCCACCTCCACGATGGCATTTACATAATCATGGTAGTTGAGACCGGCCCCTCCGTAAGCCTCGGGAACGAGGATGCCCATGAGTCCGGCTTCGCCCATTTCCCGGAAAAGGTCCGCGGGAAAGGTTTGCGCTTCATCCCACTCCATCACATGGGGGCGAATGTGCCTTTCCGCGAAATCCCGCGTCGACTGCTTTACAAGAAGCTGGCTTTCAGACAATATCAGTTCCATTTTGAAGGGGCGTCAGGCGTACGAAGATAGCGCATTCCCGGAAATTACCTCACCACCAGGTATGGAAATATCCGCTGCCAGGCCGCGGAATCCACTGCCTGGATACGGTGCAGGTCATCCTTCGCCTGGAACGGACCATGCATCTCACGGTACCTGGTGATAAGCCGCGCCATTTTACGTGTCAGGTATGGATGCCTGGTTTCTGAAAGATCGCCGTTGATGTCGATCCTGCGCCAGGGCGCGGTTGCCAACTGCAGCCGCGGACTTACGGCTATATAGGCCGCCGTATCGATGGTATATACCTCCAGCAGCTGTTCTTTCCGGCAAAAGCCGCCAAGCAGCTTCCGGTAGCTGACAATGGCGCCTGACCGCGCAGGGCCGATGCCGCGGATACGCATGAGGTCATCCGCGGAAGCGGTATTGAGGTCGAGCGTGTCCATCACAAGCGCCGGGATGTCATCCCGTTTCGCTTGCCGCGATGGCCTGCTGATCACGATATACGGTTCCAGGCGCTGGTAGTCCTGTTCCCTGAAACCGTAGATCTTTTTCAGGTCCTCCTTCCTGTGGAACCGACCGCCGGCAGCCAGGTAGTTGCCAATCCGCCTGGCCATGTATAACGGGATGCCCATGGCTGTCCAAACGGAATCCTGCGTGGCGTTCGGGTCGAAAACGGAAAGATGGAATGGAGCTGCATTGCCTGCCACGCCGGCTCCCGGGTACCGGTTGCCGCTTTCGCGGCCACCTGAATCATGTGTGGATGTCCACAATTCGTACTTCCGGATATCGTCCCGGAATTCACCCGGGCCCCGGACGCTTCCTTCCGGCGAGCGGTTCCGGAAATACCATTGCAATGCCAGCGCGGCGCAAAGCAGCATCAGCAGCAGGAAGGCATACCGCCGGTGGCTGTTGCTGAACGTGAAGTAATTCTTGAGTGTTTGCCTGAACGACCGGAGTGACATGGAGCAGCCGGGACGGGCTGGGAAAGGCGCCGACGGACTGGAGGATCAGGAAGCGTGATCCTCCGTGCCGGGGGTATCCTCGTCGTCCTTTTGGTGAGGTGTCCTGAGGACTTTTAGGAAAAAATAAAAAGTCACCAGGGTTACCGTCACCTGGGTGATTACCATCAGGATCAAGGCGGATGTATTCATTGGAACCTCCCTTCGTTAAGGCGTTTTCTGTATGCGATATATACCAGCAGCCCGAGCCCGATAAACAGGCCCAGCAGCAGGAGCCTGGCCACGTTGGTGTAGATCAGCTGAGTTTCCAGCTTGTCAATGATGGCCGGATCAGTAGCCGCTGCAATCTGTTCCTTCAGCCCGCTGTTGGCGATTGTCTTGATGATGGATGAGTTGTCCAGTATCCATCCGTTCTGGAAAGCCGCCACCCAGTCGTTGTTCTTGGGCATGAACAGCGAGCCAAAGAAGACGAACATCAGCAGCAAAGGTGTGATGTACCGGATGATGGGTTTATAAATGGACGGAACCCTGATATCTCCGCCATCATTGATTTCATTCCAGCCCCTGGTCAGGCCGAATACCCATACGAACAATATCGTTTCCGCAAGCGCGAACACTACCAGGGATACGGTTCCCGCCCAGTTGTCGTATTCGTTGAAAACATAGGAGTTGACCGTGCCGTTTTCGTTGAAATTATAAATGAGTACCGTTGGGAGCCCGAGCAGCAACACGACAAGCCCAAAGGAAAAGGCACCCTGCGTCCTGTTAAATTTAAATTCATCACGCATGAATCCCATCCAGGGCGTGCCCATGGCAAGGGACGAGGTAATGCCCGCAAAGAACAGCAGCCCGAACCACATCAGGCCCGCGAGGGCAGAGAGCAGGGGACCCCATTGTTCGAAAAGGAAGGGCATCGTTCGAAATGCCATGCCAAAACCCGCATTCTCCTGGAGCCATCCGATCCCGAAATACCCGGCGGCCAGCGGAATAACGATCAGGCTGCCGAGTACGACCTCCACGAATTCATTCATCCAGCCGGCGCTCATGGCGTTCAGCGCAATGTCATCGCGGGACCGCAGGTAGGCGGCATAGCAGTGCACCGTTCCCATGCCTACCGATAGGGTGAAGAATATCTGGCCTGCCGCATTAAGCCATACCGTTGGATTGAGCAACGAATCATAAACCGGTGTCCAGAGAAAATTCAGGCCTGCCGTCGAGCTGGCGTCCGGATATTCGGGTGAAGCCATGCTGCTGCCCAGCGTCACACTGCGGATAGCCAGGAATGCACCGAACAGGAGCAGCATAGGCATACCAATCTTGGCTGCTGCCTCAACTCCTTTAAGCCCGCGGCTCAGAATGATGGTATTCAGCAACAGGCAGAGCACGTACAACAGGACCGCCTCATAAGGGATACCCAGTGTGGATGATTTTACGTCCAGGTATTTATCATGGAACGAGGACACCTCCGTCTGGCTCATCCCATCGAATGTACCGCTGATGGAATGGAAGACATAGCTGAGTGTCCAGCTTTCGATATAGCAGTAGTATGCGGCAACCGCCACGTTGGTGAATATGCCAAAAACACCGATGTACTTCCAGAAACTCCGTTTGTCCATCGAGTTCAGG
>JAHEKC010000157.1 GCA_024638565.1 Bacteroidota bacterium | reverse complement strand
CGGAATACCCGGCCGGCATAATGCGAGCAGGCTTTGATCGCATCTATGGTGACCTCGAAAGTATCCTTGATTTTCTGCTTGTAGGGATCATGCGCTTCGTCTATCACATCGCACGAGTTCAGGGTACCCAGTTCACGTGCAATACCGGCAACACAGAGGCAATCGCCACGGTTAGGCGTCAGGTCGATATCGATGACGGTATCATCCAGGCCAAGATAATCGCGCAGCTGGGTGCCGATGGGTGCATCAGCAGGCAGCTCCATGATGCCGTCGGACTGCTCCGCCAGGCCCAGCTCTTTTTCTGAACACAACATGCCGGCCGAGGCCACGCCGCGAAGCCTGGCGGGCTTGATTTTGAATGTTTCATTATCTTTGGCCGGCAGTACGGCACCAACCCGGGCGAGCGCAACCGACAGGCCGCTACGCACATTGGCTGCACCGCACACGATCTGCAAGTTATCAGTGCCATCAGTCACCTGGCATACGCTGAGTTTGTCCGCGTCGGGATGCTTATCAACAGACTCGACTTTGGCGACTACCACATCGGTGAATTCGCCGGCAGCCGGTTCGGTGCCATCAACTTCCAGCCCGGCCATCGTCAACTGCTCAACCATCTCCTCGGTGGAGATTGAAGGATTAACCCAGGTACGCAACCATTGTTCGCTTACTTTCATTATCTAATATTTATTTTTGCCACAACGTCACAGAGGACACGGAGACACGGTTAATATATGTTTTCAAATGATTCACTATCCTAATGTAATTACAGCTAATATCGTTATTTCACTTTCCTCTAAATGGCATTAACTAACCAATAATATCTCTGTGCACTCTGTGTCTCTGTGGCCAACAGTTCTAAGCAAACTGCTGCAGGAATTTCAGATCGTTTTCGAAAAACAGGCGCAGGTCATTGACACCATAGCGCAACATCGCGAGGCGCTCGACACCCATGCCGAAGGCGTAGCCGTTGTATTCTTCGTTATCGATACCCACGGCATTGAACACGTTCGGATGTACCATGCCGCAACCGAGTATTTCAATCCAGCCGCTATGACTACATACACGACAGCCTTCACCACCGCACATCACGCACTGGATATCGACCTCGGAAGATGGTTCGGTGAAAGGAAAGTACGAAGGCCTGAAACGCGTTTGCAGATCGTCGTTCTCGAAAAAGTGCTTGAGAAAATCCGCCAGCGTCCCCATCAGGTCCGAGAAGCTGATGTCCCTGTCGACCAGCAGGCCTTCCACCTGGTGAAACATCGGTGTGTGCGTGAGATCGGAATCACATCGATAGACCCGGCCCGGTGCAATGATTCTCAACGGCGGCTTATCCGTTTCCATGTGGCGCACCTGCACCGGCGAGGTGTGGGTGCGCAATAATGTTTGCGCATCGAAATAAAACGTATCGTGCATGGCACGCGCGGGATGATTTTCCGGAATGTTCAGCGCTTCGAAGTTGTGGTAATCGTCCTCGATTTCCGGCCCCTGCTCGACGGCAAAACCCAGCTGGGAAAACAGCTCCTCGATTCGCTGCATGGTGCGAGTAACCGGGTGCAGACCACCCGTTGACTGTCCTCGGCCCGGCAGGGTGACATCAATTCGCTCACTGGCCAGCTTCGCTTCCAGTGCCGCTGCCTGTAAAGACGTCTTGCGCGCATCGATCGCCTGCTGGACATCCTGCTTGGCACGGTTGATGTCCTGCCCGGCCGATTTGCGATCGTCAGCGGGTAACTTGCCCAGGGTTTTCAGCAGCGAGGTGAGCTCACCTTTCTTGCCCAGATAGCTGACGCGCATCTGGTCCAGCGCATCCAGGCTGTCAGCTGCCTCGATATCAGATTGAGCTTTGGCAGTTAAGGCCTGCAGATCCAATTGATTCTCCCCCGAAAATCCTCATCAATCAAAAAAGGGGAAGCCGGCTTCCCCTTTTGATACATAGTCAAGTTGTAGATGCAAAACGGCGTGTGTTCTCGCCCCTTATGCCTCGCAACCCGCTACTGGTTTAAGCCGCCAGCGCTTCCCTGGCCTTGTCAGCCAGGGCGCTAAAAGCCGCCTTGTCGTGCACGGCCAGGTCGGCCAGTACCTTGCGATCGATATCCACTTCAGCCTTGCTCAGGCCGTTGATCATACGGCTGTATGATAAACCGCATTCACGCGCTGCTGCGTTGATACGCGCGATCCACAGTGAACGGAAAGTACGTTTCTTCACGCGACGGTCGCGATACGCATACTGACCGGCTTTAATCACAGCCTGGTGTGCAACACGGTAAACGCGGCTGCGTGCACCGTAGTAACCTTTAGCCTTGGCTAAAACCTTTTTATGTTTGGCCCTGGCCTGTACGCCTCTTTTTACTCTTGGCATTTCAATTCTCCGCTAATACGTAAGGCCCTAAACATAGGGCAGTAGGCGATTCAGCATCCTGGTGTCATTTTCATGCACCACAGCATCATCACGTAAGTGACGTTTACGTTTTGTACTCTTCTTGGTCAGGATATGGCGGCGGAATGACTGCGCGCGTTTGAATTTACCCGAACCGGTACGGCGGAAGCGCTTGGCCGCGCCCCGGTTGGTTTTCATCTTAGGCATGATGCCTTCTCCAATTGTTGTATTCTTCAAAAATAAGCGCGGTGTTCATCCTGAATCTT
>JAHEKC010000095.1 GCA_024638565.1 Bacteroidota bacterium | reverse complement strand
GACCACGATGGTCCCTTTCATCTCATCGTCGGCATGCGGCTGGCAGACGTAATAATGCGTTCCCTGGCTGAGCCCGGCCGTCATGAGCAACCCGCCTCCAAGGCCGAGTGAAAAGCCCCCCGACAATGGCGTGGCCTGGTTTGCATTCCACGTGTTCTGACTTACCTCCACCACATTGTGGTTGCTGCCAATGCTCGAGAAGTCTACCGTATCCCCGGACAGGACAGTGATGTTCATGGGTACGAATGTTTTCCCGGAAGTGTTGACCGTATGCACGGTACCGAATGCGGTTCCCGCGGCGGCCATCATAATGACAATGATCAAAGCCTTTTTCATCATACAACAGATTTAAAATATTAAAACATGGTTTTTCAATTGAATCTGCGGCACCTGGTCAGGATCCAAGTCTATGAATGACCTTGTGGCCACAGTGTATTGTTTCATTGTTCAAACCTAGGACGCGCGAAATGAACCAGGAAATAAAATCCACCCAACCGGGAAATCCGGGGGCTCAGCAGGGAAAATAAAATACAGGCGGATTTGACTCCCCTGTAAACGACAGCTGCAGATTGGATTTATGACTTAAGTCATGTTCGCGGCAGCGGGATAAGCCAGGGCCTGTATGCCCACGTAAATCAGCTTGAAAACCAAATTGAAAGAACAAATCGCCCGGCGGCCATTCAATGCCTTTCCGGATTTATGCCGGTCTTCCCCATTACCTGATGTATATTTGCAACATGTCGAGAACCCGGATCATTACAGGCTTACTGCTGGCCTGCATGACATGGCTGCCTGTCACTCAACTACAGGCCCAGGTATTTCACTTCCAGAACACCACCACCACGCTGGAGCTGACCACGCAGCAGACCCCCGCGCACTGGTACATCGAGATCTTCAATGACGTGGGTGTGGACACCACGCTCCGCTGGAAATCCAACTTCGTAAATATCCCGGCGGCCTGGTCCGTACAGCTTGATGTGCAAACAGGCATCTTTCTGAACATCCAGTCGGGAGACAGCGCCGATTTCCTGCTGAAGGACAGCATGCTGTTTCCGCAAAAGCTTATCATCGGCGCATGGCTCAACAATACCCCCACGGTTGGTTCGGTATTTTTCGATATCTATGACCCGTACACACCGGGCAGCACGATCACTATCGAATACCACTTTATTATCACACCCCCGCTGGGTACGGGAGAAAACAGACCTTCCGAGCCTGTCATCATCGCACCGGGCCAGGTCCGGTTCAGCGAGCGGTCGCCATACGCGGTCTTCACCACGGACGGCAGGCTGGTCAGGGACGGCATCGCCGATCCCGGCTGGCTGAAGCTGCCGGAGTTGCATCCTGGCATGTACGTGCTGCAATGGAAGTCCGGCGCTGGATTGCATCACCGGAAGTGGATGGCTATGCCACGATAGGCACACCCGGGCGATTTGCCGTTCATTTACATGCACCGGTTAACGATTTTTTTATTCGTCTGCCTGAATCACATGCTGGTTACATATTTTTGAGTTGATGGGTAAGAAAACGACCGCCCGGCGTACCGGCAACAGTATCAAGAAAGGGGCGGGCAATAATGCAGCCAGGAGCCGTAACGGCAATGGGAATAATGACCGGAACGGCACCACGAATCGAAAAAAGAACGGCCGACGGAATGGCTTCGACAATTATGATATTGCAATAAATCCGGCTAATTACAAGGCCTGCCTGGAATACATCGAGAAATACTGGGATAAAATCACCTGTTACATCCCAAGTGACCGGTTCCACCACTTAGGCTTACCCCATAAGTTTGTCTCACCCAATAACGGCATTTATAAAAACGACCAGTTTTACTGGGACAGCTATTTCATCATTCTGGGGCTTGTAAAGTGCGGGCGCATCGACCTGGCAAAGGATATTGTAGACAACATGCTTTACCTGCAGCGTCGATTCAATATCATACCCATGCGCAATCGCTTTTACAACCTTGGCAGTTCACAGATTCCTTTCCTTACTTCCATGGCCCGCGAGGTATACCATACCAACAAGGACCGCCGGTGGCTTGGCAAGGTAATGGCAGCAGCCGATAAGGAACTCGAAACTTACTGGATGAACAAGGATCTTACCGAGATCCACATCGTGCATGAAGGGCTTTCCAGGTATTGCGACCATTATATCACTCATCTGGCTGCAGAGCACGAGTCAGGATGGGACATGACATCGCGATTCCAAAACCACTGCCTGGACTACCTGCCGGTAGACCTGAACTGCGCACTTTATGTTTATGAAACAGACCTGGCGGCATTCTATAAGTCGGCAAGAAAACGTAAGAAATCTAATCACTATCTTATGCTGTCAGAGCAGCGAAGGCACCAGATGAACAATTTGATGTGGAATTTCAAGAAGGGCTTTTTCTTCGACTATAATTACAGGAAGAAACGGCAAAGCCCGTTTTTCAGTATCGCCGGCTTTTATCCGCTTTGGGCACGCCTTGCCACCTATACGCAGGCCAGAAAAATGGTCGAACACCTGCGCCGGTTTGAATACGACTATGGTCTTGCCAACACCCAGGACAAGGGATTGCAAAAGGAATTCAGACAGCACGACTATCCCAACGGCTGGCCACAGCAACAGTGGATCGTGGTAAAAGGCCTTATGAACTATGGGTTCAAGCGCGACGCACAACGCATTGCAAAAAAGTACCTTGAACTGAATAAAAAAATACTTTCCCGTACGGGAAGTCTCTGGGAGAAATACAATGTC
The DNA here is from genome assembly GCA_024638565.1 of Bacteroidota bacterium. Taxonomy (GTDB): domain Bacteria; phylum Bacteroidota; class Bacteroidia; order AKYH767-A; family OLB10; genus JAHEKC01. The sequence continues at coordinate 7,694 of JAHEKC010000095.1, read as the reverse complement.
GTCCGTGGCACAGTGGGTAAATCGGAGCGCTACGACACACAGCAGGGATTCGGCTGGACCAACTCAGTTTTTATCAGGCTCCTCGATAAATTCACACGGCCATGAGGCTGGTGATCGTTTCTAACCGACTTCCGGTGAACATCGCCACGGACGAAAAGGGATTCCGTTTCGAACCGAGTGCAGGAGGACTGGCAAGCGGCCTGAGTGCGTTCGTGGAAGGCGCCCGCAAGGCCCGCAAAGGCCCTTCGGAAATCACCTGGATCGGCTGGCCGGGCACCACTGCTAATAATAAGGAGCAAATACGCAGTGAAGTGCTGGAACGATTCAACGCTCATTGCGTTTTTCTTTCCACGCGAGAAGTGGACACTTTTTACAAGGGCTTTTGCAATAAGACCATCTGGCCGTTGTTCCACTATTTCCCGGCTTATGCTTCATACCTCAAGGAAAACTGGGAGCAGTATATCCATGTGAACGAGGTTTTTTGCAATACCGTTCTGGAAGTCGTCCAGCCAGGTGATTTAATATGGGTGCATGATTACCATCTCATGCTGCTGCCGGCCATGATCCGTAAAATGCAACCCGATGCCACTATTGGATTTTTCCTGCATATTCCGTTTCCGGCATTTGATGTTTTCCGGATGATGCCAAGTCAGTGGCGGCGTCGAATCCTTGAAGGAATGTACGGTGCAGATCTCATAGGATTTCACACACACGATTACAGGTCCTATTTCCTCCACAGCTCTCTCCGTATATCCGGCATCAACAACCACATGGGTGACGTGGTTTGGAATGGACGCCAGGTGAAAGTGGATAGCTTTCCGATGGGTATTGATTACCGGAAATTCCATAGCGCGCCGAAAGACGCAGGTGTGGCCAGGGAAAAACGGAATATCCGGAAGAACACAGGGCGCATAAAGCTCGTGCTTTCTATCGACCGGCAGGACTATTCCAAGGGCATCCTGAACCGCCTGAAAGGATACGAGCATTTCCTTGAAACCAACCCAAGGTGGCGGAATAAAGTAAGCCTGATGCTCATTGTTGTCCCCAGCCGCATCGGCGTGGATCAATACCAGAGCCTTAAAACACGCATCGACGAGCTTGTGGGCCGCATTAACGGACGGTTCGGCAGGCTGAGCTGGACACCGGTCTTCTATCAGTACCGATCGTTGTCCTTTCATGAACTTTTAGCCCTTTACAATACTTGTGACGTGGCCCTTGTAACACCATTGCGTGATGGGATGAACCTGGTAGCCAAGGAATATATTGCGTCACGCACCAACATGAAAGGCGTACTCGTGCTAAGCGAGATGGCAGGAGCGGTAGACGAACTCTCGGAAGCCATCATCATTAATCCCAATAACATCGAAGAGATTGGCGAATCGATCGCACTCGCACTGGAAACCCCCACAGCTGAACAGGCCCGTTGTCTCCGCAGCATGCAGAAGCGCACAAGCACATACACCGTTTTTCGCTGGGCAGAAGATTTTCTCACCGCACTCGCAGGCGTAAAACAGCAGCAACAAGACATGATGTCACGCACACTGGACGAAGGCTTAACAGGTAAATTAAAGCAAGCGATGCGGAAAGCCGGGTGGCGAACCTTATTCCTCGATTATGACGGCACGCTCAGACTTTTCGCCAACTCACCCGCCGAAGCCCGGCCGGGGAAAAAACTGCTCAGTTTACTTGAACGACTTTCAAGTGCGGAGCGAACCGATGTGGTACTCATCAGTGGACGCAACCGGCAGCCGCTGGACCAATGGTTCGGCAAACTCCCTGTCCACCTCATCGCCGAGCACGGCTTGTTCATCAGGGAGAAAGGCCTGAAATGGAGACTGCTTAAGCACGTGCGCCGAAGCTGGAAACGCAAACTCCTGCCTGTCATGAAGGAATATATCGACAAGCTGCCGGGATCATTCGTAGAAGAAAAAGAATATTCACTTGTATTCCATTTTCGAAAATCGGAAATGGAATCTGCCAAACACCGGATCAGGGAACTGAACCGGCATTTGCTGAATGTCATGACCAACATGGACGTGCAGGTCGTACCCGGCAACAAGACACTGGAAGTGCGAAATGCAGGTGTCGATAAAGGGATGGCAGCCCTGCACTGGCTCGAGGAGCCTCAAGGGAAGCCGCATTTCATACTCGCTGCCGGTGACGATACTACTGATGAGGACATGTTCCGGGCGCTGCCGTCAGATGCCTGGACGATCAAGGTGGGACTTGGGCCTTCACATGCCTCCCATACGGTTGACGGCCCGGAAAAGATGGTCGAACTACTTGAAGAACTGGCCTCGGAAATCAAATCCCCGTAAAGGCCGGGACGATTCAAGCCCGACAGGAAATGACAGCCAGGGAAGCGCGGCTCGTAATTCCCAGTCAACAACACGCCGCCCTTTCCTGTCGAAGATATTTCTATTATGTTCTCACAACAATTGATAATCTAGTACCACGCTTTAAAATATCGCTTCATGCGCCAGCCTGTTTTCGCAGCACCCGTGCTGCTGCAGACCCCCGGGAACCGCGGGATTCGTAAAACATTCGATGATGCACGGCCGGCCCGACCCGCCACATCCTGCTGAGGCCATGCCCTTTTCCATTTCGCATGCGGAAGTCAACGTCGGCCTGCCCGTTGGCGTAGTAGCCCACCTGCCATGCCATTCTTCCGTTTATATCCTGGATGTAACGTTGGCGGTGTTCGCTGTCCGGATTCCCGCTATACGACCATTTCGTGCAAGGTCTGCAGCCGAATAGAAACCAGGCGGCGTAGCCAGTTGACTTTCGAAGGATGCGTTCGATTGAATCAGCGCTCATTTCAAACAACGATTCCAATGCCACGCGTGCAGGTGTCTATTCATGAAACCCACCCATGCCCTCCCAGCCGGATTCTGTCCTCCTGCTTCCGGCGCCTGTTTGCCAACGAGTAAAGCCGGAGGGCAAACCGGCGAAGCTTGGCTGGATAGTATTATATGCCCAGATCATTTTTACAAGGCAGGTTTTGCGCGCATCCATGACATGTGCTTATAGGCCTTGTACCTGGATGTCGCTTCCCTGCTTTTCATGATATAATGTGCGCGGTCCAGCCGCCGGCTCCTGTACCCGAACAGGTGGAAGAATTGCTTGGCAAAGAAGCGGGCGATCCTGCGGTCTACCATCAGCGCACCAGGACGGCCCGGCGCTGCCCGTACGCCCGGAAGCCAGGTCAGCGTGCGGTCAAGCTTCTCCCTTCTCATAAAGGCGGAAAGCCTGAGAAAAAAAGGGGATACCTTCCTGATCGCGAAGAAACCGTCACTGCCCTGCGACTGGTACAGCGGCATGAAGATACGGCCGTTATGCGTGGCATGCACTACCCTGCCGTCACTGTCCGCCAGCTCCTCGCCCTTATGTACTTTTTGGAAGTTGTGATAGCCTGGCCGCATCCGGAATTCTTCGTTCTCCCTGATGGCATACCGGAAGTATATCTCGAAGAAATCGCGGGCATCCATCGTATTCCGCGCCAGCAGGTCATGGTAGCGCTGGTAGTCGATGTCTTCCCCAGACAGGAAGCCGGTATAAACCAGTGAAAGGTATATGAATGCCACATGGTTTTCGACGGATGCCAGGTCCTCATGCCTGCCTGCTTCGAAACCGAAGGCCACGTGGCCAAGCTCGTTGATGTAGCTCAGCAGCGGCCCGTCAAGGTATTCCTCTATTCCCAGGATGATAGGAAGCGGATATTGCACGGTAAAGCGGCGGTTGAGCAGGCTGTCGTTCACCGTCAGAAAAGGCACCGTTTCCCCGCTGGTCGTATGCAGGTCGAAAAAGAAGAAAGGACCTGTTTCTTTTGCCAGTATATCCATGACCGTTTCATGGATGTTCACCATTTGCCGGTCGTCCTCACATGCAGGTTTAAAAGCCCCCTTGCGCAACAGGGAAATGTTCTTCTCGTTCCAAAGCCTGTTCAGGTCGTGTTTCGCATATCGCATTCCGCGTTCGAGGGCCCACAGGTTACCGCTGACCGCGTACATGTTTCCCTTGGGTTTGCGACCCGATTCCCGGAGCTCAGCGATCACCTGGTGCAATGCCAGCACACCGCTGGGTTCATTTCCATGAATGCCCCCCATGAATACGAGCGTGGGCCCGGTGCCCCGTTCACCGGCATGACCGATGATGCGTTCCACTTCCACGGTCCGGTCCAGTGCCTTGCTATGCACGCTGGTCATTGGGCGGGATCCAGGTCTTTTCTCGTGATGATGCCCACCAGCTGTCCCTGCTGGATGACCGGCAGGCAGCCTATATCGTGCTGCTTCATGAGGCGGAGCGCGTCTTCGAGGGTGGAATCGGGTGTCGTGGTGACGACCTCCTTCACCATGATGTCGGACACCATGGCTTCCCGGTCCGGGTTTTCCCGGAATGCCTTCATGTGGGTCCATGTCAGCAGTCCGCGCAACAGCCCTTCCTCGTCGTCCACCGGCATATGGTGAATCCCGTTCCATCGCATCACGCTGGTGGCAAGCTCGGCCAGGTCGTTTTCATTTACCGTGAACAGCTGCGTGGACATGATGTGGCCCACGAAGCGCGCCGAGGCACGAATGTCGGTACGCGGTTCCGCTGAAGGCCATTCGTGTACCGGCATGCCTGCATGCTGGTTTTCGTATACCGAGCGTGTCAGCGCGCGCAGCGCGTCATCCTGTTTCAGCGATTTGCGCAGTGTCCTGTAATTGCGGACCAGCCATTGCGAGCCTGTCTGCCCTTCGGCACGCCTTGCGATGATATCCAGCATCGACTCCGTATACCGGTCCAGGATACCCGAGGCCTGGAGACCCATGCGTGCCACGGGCAGCAGCTCACCAAGCACCAGGTCTCGGACAGAGATGAAGCCATCGCGCCACCATAGCACACTTTCTTTGCCAAGTCGCGCCGCCTTGATGAAATTTGCCTTTGCATCGCGGAAGTCCATGCAGCCGGGCATATGGTCGAATTCGGCAGGACGGCCTTTCATCAGCCCCGCCCAGAATACGAAGTTGGCCATCTCGTCCTCCACGGTGGGACCGGACGGCAGGTACCGGCATTCGATGCGCAGGTGCGCCGTTTCACCCGCGGCACCATAGCAGGGGCGGTTCCAGCGGTAGATGGTGCCATTATGCAGGTTCAGCGCCTTCAGCCCGGGCAGTTCACCCCGATCGAGCATTTCCAGGGAGCTTTCGCTGATATCCCTCGACAATATGATCTTATACCTGGATATTTCGTTGCGGTACAGCTGTACGATAGATCCTTCCGCCCATGATTCCCCGAATGTCACCCGGGCACGCTGGTCTTTCAGGGCATAGGACGAGCTGCGCGTGTCGATGCTTTGCTGGAACAGCGCCACGCGGGTTTCACTCCACAGCTCCCTGCCCAGGAGCAACGGTGAATTGGTAGACACGGCAAGGACAGGCCCGGCGATGGCCTGCGCCCAGTTATAGCTTGCCGCGAAGTCGGAAGGGGATACCTGCAGGTGCACCTGGAAGCTGGTGTTGCATGCTTCGAAGAGCACCGAATCATGCGTGATAAGCAACTCATCCACTCCGCGTAACCGGAGATCGAAATCGCGGCCCCGCATTTCCCGGATCCGGTCGTTCAGGGCCCAGTACCGGGGATTGGGCGTCATATATTCGAAAGCGAGCTCCTGCTTACTGATCGTGGGGAGGATGCCTGTAAGCAGTACACGGGCTCCCTGGTCTGCCGCCGAAGCGGCGGCCTTCTTCAGCATGGTATTCAGCTGCTCATGCATGGCGGCAAAACATCCCTTGCGCCATTCAAAAGGATCGAGGTTGATCTCGAGGTTATACTTTGCCAGTTCGGTGGTAAAATGGGGGTCTGCGACGGCTTCGAGGATCTCCTCCGCGCGGTTCGACGGCCTCCAGTGGTCAGTGACCAGGCAGAATTCCTGCTCTGCCCCGATCCGGGTGATGCCTTCCTCGATCATGCCCTGTTCAAGCATCCGCTCGAGTGCCGTGATATCATCAAGCAAATGCCTGATGAAACGGGCCCGGGCCTCCCGGCCTTCCAGTGATTTTACCTTTTTTTCTCCCATACCTTACGATCGTACCTACAAATGTATCAAAGGCACCATTTTTGTCCATGAGGTACATCAGCCTGGTCCGGTGAATTCGTGAAGATTTCGCCGCGCCTCCGCTTTCCTGAAACCAGCTATTTTCGCCGTCCCTGTTTCCATGAAGCCATCGGTTGCCATACCCCTTAAAGGCCAACAGCCGCTGCTGCTGGCAGCAGCAGCGGCTGTTTTCTGCCTGGGTTTCGCTATCCAGGCCTTTACGCCATTGCGCCTGAATACGGATGCCCAGCGGCTGCTGGCCATGGCTGTTTCCGCTTTCGAGGGAAACGGATACCTGGTGCAGGGTGAGCGCGACCAATTCCCGGTGGGCTATCCGCTGATGGTACGTATCATGCTGGACTGGGGGATCGCCTCCTCCGCGGCATTTGTCATTGCCAACCTCGTATTCCTGGGTGCAGGACTTACCGGGTTCTACCTCACCTGCCGGCATGCCGGGCTGGCGCATGCCGGTCTCGGCGCGGTGCTGCTCACGCTCTCCTCCTGGGTGTTGATTAAACATTTCACCATCCCGCTGACCGAGCCGTTTTATGTATGTGTTTCCTTTCTCTCCCTGTTCTTTGCCGCGCGGTTTTACCGGGAGCCGGGAATGGGCAGGTGGTTGTCCATGTTTGTCGCCACGGCCCTCGCTTTTCTCGCTTACCAGACCAGGACCATCGGCCTGGTGTTGTTCCCGGTATTATGTGTGACAGTTTTCATCCATCCATCCCATGCATCCCTGCTGGAGTCGCTGGCACGTGGCTGGAAAAAACTGATCCTGATACCCCTGGCCACGCTTGCGCTGGTTGCCGTATCGCTTACCCTGCTGTCGGGCACGCCATGGTTCGAAAGTCAGTTCCTGAGGCCTGAAAGCTATTTCCAGTCCATGTTGTCACGCTTCGGAAACCAGTCCCTGCCCGGCTATCTCTTCATGAATGCCGGTTATCGTGCCCTCGAAGCCGGTGAGCTTGCCCTGAACCTGCCTGCCAGCAGGGTCGGGGGCCTCATCCCGTTATTTTACATTGCCGGCGGGCTGTTCTGGCTGATGTTGATCCTGGGTGCGTCGCGCATGGTAAAAGGCGGTGTGCAAGGCCTCCTGGTCCTTTACTTCACCCTTTACGCTGCCGTGTTTTTCCTCTGGCCATACTATGATGCGCGGTTCTGGGTGCCCGTCCTTCCGGTGATGGCACTCATCGGGTGGCAGTTTGCGGTCCGGTTTCGAAAAGGTCTCGTAATGGCCCGTCTTTTCCTGGCTGTTTATCTCCTGCTGGGTACAATCGCCCTGGCATACTCAACCCGGCTTACCTTTTCCGGCGATCGCTTCAGCGAACACTATGGTGATGGCACGCTGAAGATGTCGTATCGGTTTGCACAGCAGAACGGCCTGCCTGTAGATACTTCGGCAACGGACCCGCTGGCGGTAGAGCTGATTGGACGGTTCGATCCCGCCGGACGTGAAGCTTCGGGACAGTTGGTGCAACCCTGAATTAAAGTACCGTTATTCCAGGCCGCCAGTTCACAAGGCTTCAGGAAGGAGTTTGTTCCTCGCAAGTGAAAGATGAAAAATTTTCAGCGTTTCAAACATTAGTTGATTCAACGCTGTCAGCCTGCAAGGATCCAC
>JAHEKC010000094.1 GCA_024638565.1 Bacteroidota bacterium | reverse complement strand
CCCAGCAATACCTTTCTTCCTTGCCTTTTCTTACAAGATAGAGCGGCGGTGTGGCGATATACACATACCCCTCCTCGATCAACTCTTTCATGTGCCGGAAAAAGAAGGTCAGGATGAGTGTGGTGATATGGCTGCCATCCACATCAGCATCCGTCATGATGATGATCTTATGGTAGCGCAGTTTCTCGATGTTGAGCGGGCGGCCTTCCTGTTTATCATCGCGAAATACGCCCAGCGCGGTGAAGATATTCCTGATCTCCTCGTTCTCGTATATCTTATGCTCCATGGCCTTTTCCACATTCAGGATCTTGCCACGCAGCGGGAGAATAGCCTGGAAGTTCCGGTCGCGGCCCTGCTTCGCAGTACCTCCTGCCGAATCACCCTCCACCAGGAAAATCTCGCATGCTTCCGGGTTGCGCTCGGAGCAGTCTGCCAGTTTCCCGGGCAGGCCCGAACCCGTAAAGGCACCCTTGCGCTGCACCATTTCCCTGGCCTTCCGGGCGGCATGCCGCGCCGTGGCCGCCAGCACTACCTTGCTGATGATGGTCTTGGCTTCTTTCGGATGCTCTTCCAGGTATGCGGAAAGGGTGTCGCGAACGGCCTGGTCGACCGCACCCATCACATCGCTGTTGCCCAGCTTGGTTTTGGTCTGGCCTTCGAACTGCGGTTCCGCCACCTTCACAGAAATGACGGCGGTAAGGCCCTCCCTGAAATCATCCCCGTCGATCTCGAACTTCAATTTGGAAAACATGCCGGCCTTATCCGCATAGGATTTAAGGGTGCGGGTCAGCGCCCTGCGGAACCCCGCCAGGTGTGTTCCCCCCTCATGGGTGTTGATGTTATTGACATAACTGTGAATGTTCTCCCCGAAAGAGGTGTTGTACTGCATCGCAATTTCGATGGGAATACCGGTCTTTTCTGTTTCCATGTAAATACACTCGGGAATGAGCGTATCCCTGGTCGCGTCGATATAGGAAACGAACTCCCTCAGTCCGGTCTCGCTGTAGAACTCGTCCTGGTGTACCGGATTGCCTGCTTCGTCCAGTTCCCGCAGGTCGGTAATGGACATTAGAATACCCTTGTTAAGAAAAGCAAGTTCACGCATCCGGGAGGCTAAAATGTCGTAATGATAAACGACGGACATGAAGATGCTGTCATCGGGCATGAACGTCACAAGCGTCCCTGACTCCTTCGTCTCCCCGGTTTCCTGCACCGGACCCTTTGGTACCCCCTTTTCATATTCCTGCACATACACCTTTCCCTTGCGGTGCACTTCTGCACGCAAATGGCTACTCAGCGCATTCACGCATGAGACCCCCACTCCATGCAGTCCGCCGGACACCTTGTAGCTGTCCTTGTCGAACTTGCCACCCGCATGCAAAACGGTCATCACCACTTCAAGCGCAGAGCGCTTTTCCTTGGCGTGTATGTCCGTGGGGATTCCCCGGCCATCATCCTTAACGGTAACGGAATTGTCGGGATGGACGGTGACATCGATATGCTTGCAGTAGCCCGCCAGCGCTTCATCGATGGAATTGTCCACCACTTCATACACAAGGTGGTGGAGGCCTTTAACGCCCAGGTCGCCGATATACATGGCAGGACGCTTGCGAACCGCCTCCAGTCCTTCGAGGACCTGAATGCTGTCGGCCGAATATTCAACGGGTTTCTTCAAGAGGTTATCTTCTGTTTCCGGATTCATTTTCTAGTCAAAAATAGGCGCTTAAAAAGCCTTTCAAAGATAACGAAAGGACCCCGTAATCCTTGCATCGATAACCGATTTTAAGGTGAATTTTCAAGAAATAATTGTGGGGAAATACTTGCGAATGACCGGTAAATAGCAGGACAGAAAAACGGCTTGTCCGGCACCGGGCCGTGCCCCGTTTTCCGGGGGGGCAAGCCCCTCCCGTGCGCATGCCTTTTCCATATAGCAGTATCACAAATGATATATCTTAGCGACCCACCCGCGCACCTTATGGCCTACCTGAAAGCGCTTCTTCAAAACGATCTGCTGGTCTTTGCCGTCCTGACCGTCCTCGCATGGGTGCTGTCCCAGGTCTTTAAATTGATCCTGAACCGGTATGTACACCGGATAGCCGCCAGCACGGAAACCGACCTGGATGACGAGATCATCAGGCGTACCTCCCACCCCCTTCAGGCGATTGTCTTCCTGGTGATCTTCTATTATGCGCTCCAGGTGCTTCACGTGGAACCCGGGTATGAAAAGTGGGTCCGCCGGGTTTTCTTTATCGTGCTGGCCATCATCGCCGCTACCGTGGTATCCCGTATAGCGGTGCTGGGCGTGAACCATTGGCTGCACGTGGAAAAGCGGTTCGAGAAGAGCCCCATGCTGGTGGGAAAGATCATCAGTGTGGTGATCTATACAGTGGCCATCCTGATGGTGTTGAATTACTTCGACATCAACATCACCCCGCTGATCACGGCGCTGGGCATCGGGGGACTCGCCGTAGGCCTTGCCCTGCAGGGCACCCTGTCCAACTTTTTTGCCGGCCTGCATATCATTACGGACCGGCCGTTCACCGTGGGCGATTATATTCAGGTGAAAGAATGGGATATCGCAGGGTACGTGGAAGATATCGGCTGGCGGACCACCCGCATCCGGACCCTGCCGAATACGTTCGTCATCGTACCGAACAATAAGATCGCGGAAAGCGTGCTGATCAATAATTACATGCCAGATCAGCAAATGTCGACGATCGTGCAATGCGGGGTTGCCTACGAGTCCGACCTGGAAAAGGTGGAACGGGTGACCATTGAGGTGGCCAGGCAGATCCAGAAATCACTGGAGGGGGCGGTTTCCGAACACCAGCCATTTGTTCGCTTCCATACGTTCGCGGACTCCAACATCAACTTTTCGGTGATCCTGCGGGTACATAAGTTCGTGGACCGGTACCCCGTCACCCATGCGTTCATTAAGGCCGTAAAAGCCCGGTATGACGAGGAGAACATCGAGATCGCCTGGCCCATCCGGAAGGTCTACCAGGCTGCATCGGACGGCAGCCTGAAGGGGTGAAATGCCCTGGCAATCCTTTTTTGTTTCAATAATCACATTACCGTTTAGAAACGAGGGACCGCTGTTATGGCATGAGCCCCTTTCTCAATGAAAATTTAATTCCTAAAAAGCCCTGAGTTTTAGCATGGCGGCTTCCATTCGCCCGGCCGGCAGAAACTCCTTTTCCAGGGATGCCGCCATGGGTACAGCGGTATCCAGCGCGCCGCAACGTACCACAGGGGCGTCCAGGTTGCTGAAACAGTGCTCCCCGATCCAGGCCGCAATTTCCGCGCCGATTCCGCCCGTAATCGTATCCTCGTGCGCTACCAGCACCTTACCTGTTTTCCGGACGGAGGCAGCCACCGTATCTTGGTCCCATGGCAGTAACGTCCGCAGGTCTACCACGTCAGCGTTTACCTCAGGGTGCCGGTTTAGGATATCAAGGGCCCAGTGCACGCCCTGGCCGTAGGTAATCACCGTGAGGTCCTCTCCTTCACTGGCAAGCGCAGCCTTGCCGGGTTCCAGGGTATAGTATCCCTGCGGCACCGGGCCCTTTATACTTCGGTAAAGGGCTTTATGCTCGAAGAACATGACAGGGTTCGGGTCCTCGACTGCAGCCAGCAGTAAACCCTTGGCATCTGCCGGAAAGGCGGGGTACATCACCTTGAGTCCCGGGGTATGGAAAAACCAGGCCTCGTTGCTCTGGCTGTGGAACGGGCCCGCGCCCACACCCGCGCCGGTGGGCATGCGCACGACCACATCGGCATGCTGCCCCCATCGATAGTGTGTTTTAGCGAGGTTATTCACAACCTGGTTGAAACCGCAGGTGATAAAATCGGCGAATTGCATTTCGATCACGGATTTATACCCTTGGATGGAAAGCCCGAGGCCGGCGCCTACGATGGCTGATTCGCACAATGGCGTGTTGCGCACACGATCCTTCCCGAACGTCTCCGACAGTCCTTCCGTGGCTTTGAAGACGCCCCCGTATTCCGCGATATCCTGGCCCATGAGCACGAGGTTTGAATGCCTCTCCAGTGCCAGCCGCAATGCATCCGACACGGCGTCAATGAACCGCACTTCCCGTTCGGGACCCCGGGGTCTGGCCGGCACGATCCCGAAGGGCTTGAGCATGTCGGTCGATTCCATTTCCGGATCCGGTTCAACGGAGGGTGCCCGGTCTGCCGTTGCCAGGGCCTGGTCGATTTCATCTTTAATCTTTTCCCGGGTCCTGGCAATGAAATCCCGGTCGATCATGCCTTCATGCAGCAGCCGATCCTCGAAATTCCTGACGGGATCCTTTTTTCCCCATTCCTCGAACAGCTGCTGCGGGATATATTTCGTGCCGGAAGCCTCCTCATGCCCCCTCATGCGGAAGGTCATGCACTCCAGCAGGACGGGGGCCGGCTTTTTCCGCATGGATTCGGACAGCGAACGAACGGCGTTGTAAATCGCTTCCACATTATTCCCGTCTACCCGGACGCCCTTGATTCCGTATCCTGCCGCCTTGTCGATCATCTGCCGGCACCTGAACTGTTCGCTGGAAGGGGTTGACAGGCCATAGCCATTGTTTTCGATCACGAAAATGACGGGCAGGTCCCAGACAGCCGCCACATTTACGGATTCATGGAAGTCGCCTTCGCTGGTGGCGCCGTCGCCGGTAAACACCAGGGTGACTTTAGACTCTTCCCGTAGCCGGTGAGCAAGGGCAATCCCGTCCGCCACGCCCATCTGCGGGCCCAGGTGAGAGATCATGCCCACGATATGATGTTCGTTGCTGCCAAAATGAAAGGACCTGTCGCGGCCCCTGGTGAATCCGCCGGGCTTTCCCTGGAACTGCATGAAAAGCCTGTCCAGCGGGATATCCCGCACAGTGAAAACACCCAGGTTCCGGTGCATGGGCAGGATGTACTCATCGCGCGCCAGCGCCATGGCCGCCCCCACGGATATCGCTTCCTGGCCGATTCCGGAGAACCACTTGGAGATCTTGCCCTGCCGGAGCAGCACAAGCATTTTCTCCTCGATCAGGCGGGGTTTGAGAAGCTGCGTATAAAGGGCTTTGAGCAGGTCAGCAGGCGGCTGGCTGTCAGGATTCATGGGCACCTGGGGTACAGGCTAATTTAGGTACTTTTACAGGATGACCGGGCAATGGATCGTCGTTGGACTGGCTGTCGCGCTTGCGGCATTCTATATCATCCGGCGTTTGACACGGCACATGACGCGCAAGTCAGGACATGGCGGTTGCTCGGATTGCACACCCGCAACACGGCCCGGCAGCCGTGTCTCCTGAATCAGCTTTTGATACGGACAATGAGGCCGGCGGACTATTCTTCCGTGGCTTCCGCTTCCACCATCGCCGAATCGGCCATCATGGTGTCGGCGGCAGCGTCGGCGGCAGCGGCTTCTGCGGCAGCCTGTTGCATGGCAGCCTCCTCAGCGGCCTTCATCATTTCCTGGGCGGCAGCGGCAGAATCCTGCCTTTTCTTTTCAGCCTCAGCCTGTTCTTCGGCACTGGGGCCGCATGAAAAGAAGCAAACCGAACCGGCCAGAAGGACAAACGCGAACAGCTTTTTCATAGAATACGCGAATAAGGTTATAACTGGGGAACAAATGTAGGAATTAATAGCTTTTCGAATCCCGGCACATGTTGAAAACCTCCGGGGCACTCCGGCATATGAATAGCCCCGGATTGGCTTATCTTTACCCGCTCGAAAACCAAAATATTTTCCCATGAAAAAGATCAAGTTTTTATTTCTGTCTGTCATTGCGGTTACTGCCATGACGGTTTTTAACTCCTGTTCCGACAACTGCAAGGATGTGAATTGCCAGAACGGCGGCACCTGTGACGAAGATGACGGAACCTGTATTTGCGCCACCGGTTATGAAGGGGTTGAGTGCGAAACCAAGATGCGCTCCAAGTTTATCGGCCAGTTCCAGGGCAATGAAACCTGTACGGTAGGTTCGGACTCTTATGTCATCACCATCGCGGAATCGTCCAGCAACATTCTCAACATTACCATTTCAAACGTTTATAACCAATCATTCACGGCATCTGCCACCCTGAGCGGCAGCAACTCCTTCAATATGGGGTCGCAAAGTGTGGCTGCCGGGGTAACCGTATCCGGAAACGGGACGCTTTCCGGCAACAGTTTGACTTTTTCGTATGACATCGACGACGGCACCCTTCAGAATAGCTGTACGTTCGTCGGCAACAAACTTTAAACGATTAGCATAAAAAAAAGGCCGCGCTTATGGCGCGGCCTTTTTTTTAGGGTTCCCGGATCGGGTTACTTTCCTCCCATCCGTGGCTTTCCTTTACCGATAGTAGAGTCATTTCCCCCTGTGGAACCCGTTCCCATGGCCGGCTTACCCGAGCCTATGGTTTTAGGTTCTTCCTTTTTCGGTTGCGGTTTGGGCCTGGGTTTCGCGGATGCCGACTTCAGCTTGCTTTGCAGCATGGCCAACGAGTCCGCCATGGCTATAGAATCCAGGCGTATCTGTTCCATCATCGCATCGACGGAGTCCTGTGCCGCCACGGTGGCCATTGAGTCGTCATAAGCCTGCTGGGCAGTGGAAATGGAATCCAGTACGGCCTGTTCAATGGCCGCTTTGTCCTCGGCGCTGGGTCCGCAGGCGGCGATCAGGGCCATTCCTGCCGCCAGTATCGTAATCATTTTCTTCATTTTAAATGGAGTTTATACCTGTGGCAAAAGTAGAACTATTTTAAATTTAAATATCCTGGCCAAAACATTTAGCCACGCCGAAAAACACGGCCAGCCAGACCAGCCCCTTGACGAAAAAGAACAGGAAGCCGGCCACGCCCAGCTGTTTAATCCATTTCCTGAACCGCCCTTTCCCGTTATCCTGGTTCGTTTCCACGGTTGTATAATACTTCAATTAGCTCATGTGCGTCCCCTGGCTCCTGTGTGGTTTGCGGACAGGGTACCGCGTTTACTGGCTTTTGCCCAGCCAGTCGGCAATAAACAGGTTTGTATCCCTTGTGCCCTTGTTGTTCCGGTTTGATGACCAGATGATCTGCTTCCCGTCAAAGGAAAACATGGGGAAGGCGTCGAATACCGGGTCGTTAGTCACCTGGCGCAACCCTGTCCCGTCTACATTAACTATGTACAGGTTAAACTGGAATCCGCGCGATTTGTGGTTGCTCGAGAAAATGACACCATTGCCGTCGGGTGTAAAGAACGGGCCCCAGTTGGCGCCGCCCAGGCTGGTTAACTGCCGCAGGTTGCTGCCGTCAGCGTCACACACGAACACCTCCATGTGCGTTGGCATGACCATGTTTTCTTTCAGCAACTCCTTGTAAGTGGCAATATCTTCCGGTGTCTTTGGCCGGGAGGCACGGAATACGATCTTGCTGCCATCCGGCGAGAAAAACGCGCCGCCGTCATATCCCAGTTCATTCGTGATTTGCTTCACGTCCGTGCCGTCGATGTTCATGGTATAAAGTTCCAGATCCCCGGAACGCGTGCTGGTAAACACGATCTTATCGCCCCGAGGCGAAACCGTGGCCTCTGCGTCATATCCGGGCTGGTCTGTCAGCCTGCGTGTAATGTTACCTTCCAGGTCTGCCACGACAATATCGTATGATGGATAGACTGGCCACACATACTTGCCATCCGCCCGCCGTTCCGGTGTGGGCGGACATTCCTTGTCATCAAGATGCGTGGTGGCATACAGGATCTCCTGGTTGCCCGGCAGGAAATAGGAACAGGTCGTACGGCCTTCACCCGTGCTGACCCTTACCGGCTGGTGGTCCCGAACGTTTCCTTTCGAAAGGTCAAAACAGAATATCTGGTCACAGGAGGCATCCCATGACTCGTTGGTGACCTGGAAGGTGATCATGCGGTTGTCGAAGCTGAAATAAGCCTCGGCATTGTCCCCGCCAAAGGTGAGCTGCCGCACGTTGGCGAACATGGACTCCTCCGGATAATGGACTGCTGAGGCAGCCTCATCCTGGGCCTGCAATGGGACAGAAATCAGTCCTATCGCACTGATAAATAATAATTTAGTATATTTCATAGATAGCGAATGAGAGAGCCACGAAAGTAGAAAACAGGCAGTCGGGCTATGTCAATAAACTGTAAAATTGACGTAATCTTTAACCAAAAATTAAGGAAACCCGGCGCCCGGATTCCGTATCATTGCAATAAGGGTCGGTCGGAATAACCAGGCCATAATATCCATCCGGCGCAATAAACCGGCACGAGGCCCGTTAACGTTACCAGGATCGAAGGCTTTCTTTGATCCGTGCATGTTAAACACCAACTAAAAAGAGAAAGAATCTGACGCGACTTCTACATTAATTGCTTTTAGCTACGAAACAAATTAATTGGAAGTCATATGCATCAGCGTGTCTCGGACCACGACCTTGTAGTCGGGTACCAGCAAGGAAATGAAAACTGCCTGCTCCAGCTGGTCAGGCGTTACGAATCAAGGATTTTCACTGCCATCCTGATCCACGTGCGGAACAAGCACCTGGCCGAGGATATTTACCAGGAAACCTTCGTCAAAATCATCAATACCCTTCGTGCCGGCCAGTACAAGGAAGAGGGCAAGTTCCTTTCATGGGCCATCCGCATCGCCCATAACCTGGCCATTGACCACTACAGGAAAGAAGCCCGCATGCCCAAGACCCGCGATACGGAAGATTATTCCGTATTGGGAACCCTGAGGCTGAAGGAGGAAAACGTGGAGGAAAAGCTCGTGCGCAACCAGGTACGACAACAGGTCCGGGAGCTGATCGACGAGCTGCCGCCCGAGCAGCGGGAAGTGCTGATCATGCGCCATTATGGTGATATGAGCTTTAAAGAGATTGCCAAGGCCACCAATGTGAGCATCAATACCGCGCTTGGACGCATGCGCTATGCGTTGATCAACCTGCGGAAGCTCATTGACGAAAAGCAGCTGGCCCTTGTCTGACCGCCTTGGAATTTCATAATTTTGCGCGGTTCCGATTCGGGGTGTAGCGCAGCCTGGTAGCGTACTTGCATGGGGTGCAAGTGGTCGCTGGTTCAAATCCAGTCACCCCGACTGCGCCCGCCGTAGCTCTTACCAATAGAAGGAGCGGAGGCGGGCTGTTCATTTCAAGAAGCATCTACCCTGAAGGGCTCCTCGCGCAATGCAGGACTCCGCCCGCCGCCTTCTAGGATACGTATAATATTTCCGGAGCCTGTCAACCAGGATGATCAACCGGCTTTTTCAAGGTATTGCAGCCCGCCTGTATGCAGGGCCAGCATCACCGACCCCCTTTCAAAAAACCCCCGTTCCGCAAGCTGATGGATGCCGTAAAACATCTTACCGGTGTAAACCGGTTCCAACGGAACATCGTACCGGGTGGTGAATGCACTGATAAATCGCTCCAGCCCGGCATTTGACCTGGCAAATCCGCCAAACCGGAAATCATCGATAACGGATACACGGGAAGGCAGGCTGTTCCAGCCCGCAAGATCGCATACAGCCTGATCGAGGTTATCGTGGTTCAGCACGGAAATGCCAATGACCTTTTTGTGCGTGGATGCGGCCAGTCCCGCCAGCGTCGTGCCCGTGGCTGCCGGACAGCAGACGTAATCAAATGCAAAAGGAATGTGGTCAAGCATTTCGAGGCATCCGCGAAAACCGTCCGGGTTATTTCCACCCGCTGGTATCACAAACACCCGTTCAGCCCCAAATGCTTCAATTACCGGTTTCAGCGCCTGCTCCCTTTCACGATATACCGACCTGCCGGTAAAAAACAACTTCATTCCCTGCGCCTCGGCCCGCCGAAGGGTCAATGACGGCTTCCCGGGCCGCTCCCCACGGATCACCGCCGCGGTCCTGATTCCAGTCATGGCACCTGCGCAGGCCACGGCCGCCACATGGTTGGACCATGCGCCGCCGAAGGTGACCAGGATCTCCCTTCCGGACCTGAAAAATGCCTCCAGGTTGTATTTCAGCTTGTACCATTTGTTCCCTCCCAGAACAGGATGCGCCAGATCCTCCCGCTTGACATACAATGTCAGCCCCATTTCGTCCAGGAGGTCATTCGATACCTGCTGGATCGGCGGAATCCCATAAGTCACGGACCCGGAACCCATTGAAACATTTTGACTCATTATTCAGTACAAATTTAAGCAGGAGACCGCCTTCTGCCCGCCATGAGATACCGCCTGTTAACGTTTGCCATACTCTTGCCTGCCCTGGCCGCCATGGACTGGAAGCAGGACGATACGAAGCAGCCGGTGCCGTATGACCTGGTCATCTGTGCCGATCTCAGCGCCAGCAATAACGGATTCCTGAGCGACATCCGCCAACAACTATGGATTATCGTAAACGGAATCCGCCAGAAGCACCCTGAAGCCGAGGTAAGGATCGGGGTGGTGGGCTACGGACGCCCCAGTTTCGGCGGTTCCAGCGGGTACGTGCGGACCATTGGCAACCTGACCTCGCGCTATGACGAACTGAGTTATCAGCTCTACCAGCTGAGCTCCTATATCGAGAAGGGAGATCACTTCGTCCCCTCCGCGCTGCAGCATACGCTCAGGGACATGCAATGGAGCAGGGATCCAGGGGCGGTCCGGAGGGTTTACCTCATCGGCAATGGCAGTGCGTACACGGGCCCGGTCAGCCTGGAAGACGTACTTGAAACGTATGCAGG
>JAHEKC010000016.1 GCA_024638565.1 Bacteroidota bacterium | reverse complement strand
GGCCTGGAAGTTGTAGACGTTCTGTATGTCGAGGTAAACATCCAGGGACCATTTGCTGAAATACCAGCGCTTGTCGATGCGGATATCCAGCGCATGCGCTGCCGGGTTCCGAAGGGTATTCAGCCGCTCATAGTCCAGGATCCCCTCCTGGGAAGCATCCCATATTTCTTTTGTCGCGGACAAAGACATGTCATAAGGTGTATATGGGGCGCCCCCGAGGAACCGGAACTTGATCCCTGCCTCCCAGTTCTTTTCAAACCGTTTGCCGGCTACGAGGTTTAGCAGGTGCCTGTTATCCCAGGATGAGGGAACGTAGGTGCTTCCGGCGCCGGTGAACTCACTGCGCACCCAGGTGTAGGATAGAATCCCGTAAACCGAACTGCTGAGCTTCTGCTGAAACAATACTTCAAGCCCGTACGAACGGCCTTGTGACGATGGCACCAGCTCACTGTTGCCGATCACGCCGAAATCTCCACCCAGGTTGGCCAGCGACACCCCCTCTCTTACCAGGTATGGGTAATCATCATACAACTTTAAAAATCCTTCAACGGAAACCTTTGCATAGCGTGTAGGCGCGTAGCTCATGCCTGCCGTGAAATGATCCGCCTGTATGTAAGTGATTCCGTTTCGCCTGTTCACCAGTGTGCCGGCACTGTCACGGTATCCAAGAGAAGTATAGGGAGGCAATTGAAAATATCTTCCGGCACCCAGCCCTGCCGAAAGTTTCTCGCTGACAGACCAGGATACGGACAACCTTGGCGAAAGTTGCTCCGGCGGACTGCGCATATCTTTTGAATAGGAATTGAAATCTGTACGCAGACCAAAGGTGGCTGACAGCCGATCATTAATAAACCGCCTGCTGACCTGCCCGAAGACGCTGAACCTGTGAAATTCCAGCTTTGAGTCGTAATCGACAACCGCCACGTTGCCGCTTCGTTCTTCCCGCCGGAAGGTGGAGGTGGTATATCGTGAGTACCCGTACCCCACACCCATGTTCCATTTCCAGCCGCCGGTCCACGCGGTCTGCTCGAACCGGAGCTTGTTCTCCGCCTCGGTGGACCCATAGTCCAGCAGCAGGCCGTCAGGATCCTCTATGTTCATCCTGTACTTGACGGCATTGTTGGAAAGCTGGCTCCGGCTGACCACCAGCGTGCGGAAACCGTTTTCGAGGAAGTGTTTCCAGCTGGCACCTGCCGTAAAGCTCCACTGGTCGTTCACCGGCAGGTTATTCAGGATATAATTGTTGCGGCCAATGGTTTCCCGGTCCGTGAGCCCATCATTGGCGGACTCATTCAGCTCGAAGTCGTCATAAGCGCCAAGTCCCACCAGCGTCAGCCTGTCCTTATCCCCGAGGCGGAAGGTATGCTTGTACTGAATATCGTTGTACGTAGGTAAAAAGGGCAGCGAAAGCGCCTCGAACAGGAACTGGAGATACGATCGGCGCACGGAAAAGACGAATGATGAATGGTCGCCCGCAGGCCCGTCCAGCGTCAGTCCCACATCACTGGATCCGACAAGTACCGTGCCTGTCAGTTTTTCGTCATTGCCTTCCACCTGGTTGAACTCGATCACGGAGCTCAGGGCATTGCCGCGGTTGGCAGGGAATAGCCCGGCCCTGAAATCCACCTCGCGGATAAAATTTACGTTGATCATGCCTACCGGTCCGCCCGAAGAACCCTGTGTGGCAAAATGGTTGATGTTTGGTACCTCGATGCCGTCGAGGAAAAAGCGGTTCTCACCCGGCGCCCCTCCCCTTACTATGATGTCATTGCGGAACGAAAGCGTGGTAGCCACGCCGGGCAACACCTGTATCACCTTGGATATATCCCGGTTACCACCGGGATTGCGAAAAATCTCCTCCGCCCCTATGGTCTGCATGCTCATTGGACTTTCCTCGCTGCGACGGAAGGGCGAAGCCTTGACTACCACCTCGTCCAGCGCTTCGGCAGTACGGTAGAGCGGGATATCAAGGACCGTGGGCTTTACGGTCGTCACACGTACTTCGTAAAACAGTGCCTTCCCGAAACCCACAAAGCTGCAGGCCACATTATACGTGCCCGGCGCCAGCCCGCCGATCCTGTAGTTGCCTGCCGTATCGGAAGTGGCGCCGGTTGCCAGGCTGTCCACCACCACATTGGCAAACGGTACGGGTTCGTTGTTGGCCACATTGTATACCCTGCCCTTGATCACACCGGACTGTGCAAACACATGACTTCCGGCATACAGGAAGTACAGGAGGGTAAGTATGATCTTCAGTCTGCGCAAGAATGGCAATTATTTGATTTTCATACAAGTGAAAACTTCATTCCTTAACAAACCATCACGCAATTTGTTACCTGATTGTCACCCAACAGGTACGGTCAAATGAACCACACGGCATGCAATGATTAGCAGGCTTTACCCGGTTTCTTGCTAACTTAGGGCGTTCAATCACTTTTCGAGCCATGAAAAACAAAATAACAGCCTTGGTGCTGGCCTTTTTCCTGTCAGGATTCAACACCATGGCACAGGAAACCTGGTCCAGGGTACGCATTTATTTTGATGCCCATCACAGCGCGCGGTCGCTGTCCGACGCCGGCCTGCTGCCCGAGCATTTCAGCAAGGGGGCGCGCAACAGCATCGACGCGGAAATTGATTCCGGGGATATACAAAAACTTAAAAATGCCGGTGTGCGGTACGAGGTCCTCGTACCCGATATCAAGGCCGCCTACCTCGAAAGCCTGCAGGGCATGCATAACCAGAAGTCTGGTGCGCCGGCCTGCGGGCTTGCCAACTTCGACTATGGTACCATGGGGCCGTACCACACCTTCACCGAGGTGGTGGCGCACCTGGATGCTATGCAGGCGGCATTTCCCAACCTCGTAACGACAAAAGACAGCCTTGGCGCTTCTATAGAGGGACGCGCCATCTGGGCAGTGAAGATTTCCGATAACCCTAATACCAATGAATCAGCCACCGAAGCGCCGGCCTACTATGATGCCCTGCACCATGCCCGCGAACCGCACTCCATGGAATCCCTCCTTTATTTCATGTGGTGGCTGCTCGAAAATTACGGCACCGACCCGGTGGCATCTTACCTGGTCGACAACCGTGAATTGTTTTTCGTCCCGGTGGTCAACCCGGACGGTTACGTGTACAACCAAACCACCGACCCGAACGGCGGTGGCATGTGGAGGAAAAACCGCAGGGATAACGGTGGCGGTGTCTATGGCGTGGACCTGAACCGCAATTACAGCAGCTCCTGGGGTGACCCGGTGGGCTCGAGCGGAAACCCGACCTCGGGAACATATCGCGGTGACAGTGCCTTTTCGGAACCGGAATCAAGGGCGGTGCGTGACTATGTGATCCAGATCGACCCGGCAGTGGCCTTCTGCTGCCATACGCACGGGCAGAAGTACCTCGTCTCCCCCGGCTGTATGTACCCGCTCGACAACTATGAAACCTATGCCGAATTCTCATCCGAGTTCATCCTGAACGACTGGTGGGGCTACGGCACCACTTCGCTGATGCTCGGGTACTCCTCTTGCGGCACCACCCGTCATTTCATGCACGACCGCGGTACCATTGCCTGGACACCGGAAATCGGCGACAGCTTCTGGCCAGCGCAATCCGCTTTCTGTTCCACCGTGGAAGGAGCCCAGCCTTCCCTGTTGTACATCGCGCATGTGGCGGGCTCCTACGCGCGCCTGCATGATTTCAGCGTGACAGGGCCCGCCCTTCCCGGCGATACGCTGGCCGTCGATATAAGGGTGCGCAACCGCGGGTTGCGCATGTCCGCTGACAGTGTCTCTGTCACGGCCACCATCCTCACCGGAAATGCCACCGCCCTCAATGCGGTCACGGCCCTAGGCAACATTCCGGCCCGTGGCCTGGCCACCGGCAGCATGCAGTTTTTGGTGAATCCGGCCGCCATGCTCAACGACTCCGTGACCCTTGAGTTTACAGTCATGGAAAAGGGTTATATCACGCATGTCATCACGAAAAACGTATGGGTGGGGACGCCCCTGCTGATTTTCCAGGACAACGCCGAATCCGGATTTTCCAACTGGACCTCTGCCTCCTGGGATACCACCTTCATGGACCGCCAAAGCGGACTTTATTGTTTCGCGGATTCCAGGTACGGGAATTACGAATCCAACGACACGCGTATAATCCAGCTGGTGCCGCAGCTGAAGCTGGCCGGCGCCACCACGCCGGTCCTGGAGATGAATGCCAAGTGGTCGCTGGAGCCCACCTATGATGATTTGGTCATGCAGGTTTCCCTCAACGGCACGTCCTGGAATACGTTGCGCACCTATGACGGGCACAGCCACTGGACACAGGACCGCACCGACCTGTCCGCCTATGCCGGGCAGAACGTATACCTGCGTTTCCTGCTCGACTCCGATAACGGCGTGCAAAGTGACGGTTTCTATTTCGACGACCTCCGCGTGGTGCAATACCAATTGTCCGGAACGGGCATCGATGATTCCGGGTGGCCGTCGACCGTGAGCCTCTTCCCCAGCCCGGCCAGCGAGACCCTGCAGGTCCGCGCTGCTGGTAAAGCGCAATATGAAATCATCACGGCAACCGGCATGCGCGCAGGAACAGGCCACTTCACGGATGCCACCTCCATCGACCTGCGGCCCTTCGCAGCAGGTGTTTATGTACTCAGGGTATTCGGCATCCATGGAAGCCATGCTTCCCGGTTCGTGATCGAACGTCCGTAACTTCTGCTGTTATGAAAAATGCTTTGATTCTTCTGCTGTTGCTGGTTCCCACCTCGATCCGGGCCCAGTGCACCGTGGCCATACCGCCAAATGCCATCGTGGTGGACACCACCATGGGATCGTCAGGTGTGGGCAAGTCTTTCTGGATCTGCAAGAACGACACGCTCACCGGCTCCGGTGTGGACATGACCTATTTCATGGAACAGGGTTCCTCGTTTACCGGTTCCGGCATCGACAAGAACGTGTACATGAAAACCCTCAGCTCCATTTCCGGGTCCGGAATTGATGACAGCATCTGGCATGAGGCAGGTGTGAATATCAGCATCAGCAATCCCTATACACAGCTTTGCCCTGTGATCGTATTCGACTATGCGGATGCGCCTGTGCCGGGCTGTGCCATCGCCACCGGCACCCCGGACAGCCGGGATGTAGTCCGCGTGCGCATGTATCCCAATCCGGCGCGTGAATACGTCCGGATCGAACCCGGCATGCCCGGCATGTCGCTGCTGGGGATCAGTATCCTACAGCTCCATGGTCCGGTGGTGTACCAGGGCGACCGCGTTACCGGTGGAAGACAGGAGATCGATTTGTCAGGAATGAGCCCGGGCACCTACATGGTGCGGGTCCTGACTACAGTGGGCACGGCGATTCATTTTCTCACAATCGCCCCGTAATTTTTTTCCATAAAAAAAACGGCATGCCATGCATGCCGTTGGTTTCGTTCAAATTTCACCGGGTCAGTGCGAAACAGCTCTCGGCAATGCCTTGGCCTGTCCCACCCAGTCTTCCACCTGGCTGACGCTCGGGACCTGGCGAACCAGGTTTTTCTGGGTGTTGATCTCCTCCATTTTCGTGCAGAGGTTTTCCGCATTGCGTTGTGCCAGTTCCGGAACGGAATCCACACCCGCATACTCGAGCAGGTCGGCATACTGCGTGCTGATACCCTTTACCCTTGCCAGGTCGGCGCGGTTTACCCAGTTAAGGATAAGCTTTTCGCTGATGCCGCTTTGCTCGGCAATCGTTTTACGGCCCTTGGAATCGCCGCCCATTTTAAGCAAACCATCCAGGGTGCTGATCTTGATTTTTTCCAGTTTTTCAGAATAGGATCCGCCTATTCCTTCGATTTCAGAGAGTTTTGACATTTTAATTGGTTTTATGGGTTTTAAATTATTGGTTCGTTCAGTGTAAAAAAACAATCACTTTAATGCCTTTTCAAGCATCGCCTTTATGCCGCTGCCGCCTTTGGACTCGGCAAACGATAATACCAGCGGCAGGAACTTTGCGACCATCCCGGAATCCAGTCCCAATTCCTTGAAGCCACCGGCCAGCGAGGCTATATTGCCAAGCTGCCCTGCAGGGCCGCCAAGCTTCGATGCGAACCCGCTCATCGCACCGGCCATCACCCCTTGCGCCGGTGCCGCGGAGATCATGTCATCGGTACCCGGAATAACTTCTGAAATTTTTCCGAAGTCCCCCGCACCCAGCTTTTCCTTCGCAAGTTTCAGCAGGAGCCCGGAACCGCCTTTGGCCTGTTCCTGTGATACGCCCAGTTGTTTGGTTATTAAATCAAGTAATTCCATCTTATAAATATTTTTTTAGTGTGAAATAAATGAGTTCCTCCAAATCTAGGGATCAGGATCCAATTTACCAATACAGGTGTGGAAATTCATCCAAAATACATGGATCCCTGCCGGTGGGCAAGGCAGCCTGTTATAACCGGTTACGCATCAGGAGAAGGATCAGTGCCTCCCCTACCTTTCCGGCATCTGCGGCTGTCGACGAGAGGATGACCACTCCCGTATGGTTGGCTTCATTGAAACCGGTCCATGCCGAAAAGCCTTCCGTCATGCCTGCATTCCAAACCACACGTGCCGAGTCTCCCAGTGCCGTTACCTTCCAGCCAAGTGCGATTTCGGTGCCCTGGCGTGGGCCTTCCAGCATGATCCTGGGGTTATGCGTGTAGTCAAGCACATTTACGACGTGTTGCTTGCGCCGCGATACGTTGGCAGCCAGAAATTTCATCATATCAGGCAGCGTGGACTGCATCCCCACGGCGGGGGCCATAACCCCGGCAGCGGTTTGCAAGGCAGGGCTGCCATCGCCTTTAAAGCCGGGCAGCATTCGCTCCGGGGCCAGGTTAAATCCAGTCTGGCGCATGCCAAGTGAATCCAGCACGTAGGCTGACAGCAGTTCCGCGAACGGCATTTCCGCCTTTCTTTCCAGGGCATGTGCCAAAAGGGCGATGCCCAGTTCGGAGTGCCGGTAATCGAATCCAATAGGATTTTCAAGCCTGAACGCCCTGATGAAATCATAAAGGTGTCCGATCGTGTAACCCGCATACGGGTTACGGTCGGGTCCGGTCATATTGTCCGGCAGGTACGGCAGGCCCGAGGTATGCGTTCCCAGGTAGCACAGGCGAATGGGCTGCGGCACGGCAGAGGGGTCGGGCAGGCAGACCAGGGGGGTGAACCGCACGCGCACCTCCCCCTGCTCGGAAAGCGGCTCCTCGTACCCGGTGGCCCTGGCCGGACGGCAGATAACCTTTTCGTATATAGGGGTAGTTACCTCCATGGGCAGAAAATCCCTCAGCGGATCATCATCTCCTAGCTGCCCGCGCAGCACCATGTCGGCATACAGGATGCACGTAAATGCTTCCGAAAGTCCGCCCAGCTCGAAAGCCACCATGGAATCCGGTGCCGGAACGGCGCCCTTACGGTCAAAGAACAGCATGCGGGAGCGATCGTTGTCGATGATTCCCACGGCCATCAGCCCGGGCTTGTCCATCATCCAGGATTTTCCGAGGCTGTCAGCCGCGGCCAGGACACCCTGCGCGCCGGCATTTCCCGTCACACAGCAAATAATTAATAAGGCTACAAGTCTGTTCATGTTATTCTCTTTCTTTACTGCATACTGTCATTGTTCACGGATCACGGTTTAAAGAAAATACTTAATGCATAACGCGTAATGCATAATGTCTAAGCAATCACGATCGTCCATGCCTGTATATTCGCCGTGGAATGTTCAATATTCAACGCTCAATGTTCAAGTTTGCTAAAATTTCAATTTGATATTTTGCCATTATTGGTTTCGGTTCACCCGCCCGCCTGACGGCGTTCGGGCAGACGGATCACAGTTCACAGTTCACAGTTCACGATCTACTGATTACTGATTAACTCCTCACTTCTTCTGCTGCTTCTTAAAATATTTCTTGAACGGCCACGACTCCCTGGCGGCTTTCATATTCTCGTCGAAGCTGCGCGTCCCTTCCTCCAGGTTATACATCGTTTCCTGGAGGCTGCGCGCGAATGCCGTGTCGTTCAGCAGGAGGCCCACGGTCCCCTCCCCGTCCCTGGCCAGTGCCGTGATGGCTGTCAGGTCACCGGTGACCACTGCCGCCGTGTCGCTGATCTCCTCCAGGCGAACCACGATCCTGTTCAGCCTTGACGAAAGCGATGTATCTGTAACCAGTGTCCCGATCGCGCCCTTGCCGGCCCGGATGTCGGATGCCACCGCGCGAAGGTCGCCGGCAATACGCGCGGTCCTGTCGCTGGCCACATGGATATTGACAATGGCCGCCTTGACATGCGCGGCAGCGGCGGTATCCATGAGCAGGGCCCAGAGGCTGTTGTCGCCTGCGAAGCGGCTGCTCATGGCCCGCAGGTTCTCGCTCATGACCTTGATATTCTCGTTGGTCGTATTCAGGGTACGTATCATTTCATCCGCCTCGATGGGCCGCAGGGTCTTCAGCACATCCCCTTCCTCGATCATGGGCGCCGGCTGCTCGACCGTGTTGATGTTTACCAGCTTGTTGCCCATCAGCCCTTCCGTACCCACGCTGGCCAGCGCGTTCTTGCGGATGTAGGGCTGGACCTTCTTTTCGATGATCATGACCACGTCTACAAGGCTGTCGCTGAGAATGTCAATCCGCTCCACGGTACCCACATCGATGCCCGCGAAGCGCACGTTGTTACCATCCATCAGGCCGTTGACATTATGGAACTGGGCGCTGATCCGAAGCGTGGAACCGAACAGGTTCCGTTTGTTGCCGATGAAGTAAAGGCCTACGACCAGGAAGATGGTTCCGGAAAGGATAAACACTCCCAATCTGATGTTTCTCGCTACGCTGCTTGACATATCATTCAAAGAATTTTTTCACTTTCGGATCTTCCAGTTTGCTGAGCTCGTTGTACGTGCCTTCCGCAAAACACCTGCCCTCTATCAGCATGGCCACACGGTTGGCGGCCATCTTTACACAGTTCAGGTCATGGGTGATCAGCAGTGATGAGGTTTTATATTTTCTTTGCACTTCCACCATCAGTTGGATAATCTCCCGACCCGTGATGGGGTCAAGTCCAGTGGTAGGTTCGTCATAAAGGATGATTTCGGGCCTAAGGATCAGCGTCCGGGCCAACGCGACACGTTTGCGCATCCCGCCGGAAAGTTCTGACGGCATCATATCCACCACGTGCGGTAACCCCACGTTGGTGAGCGCCTCCATGACGAGATCTTCAGCCGTTTCACCCCCGCCCTCCATCCAATGCCGTCGCAGCGGGAACTCCAGGTTCTCACGTATGGTCATGGAGTCGTACAGGGCGTTGCTCTGGAACAGGAAGCCGATCCTGACCCGCATCCGGTCCAGCTCACGGTGTTCCAGTTCAGGAACATTCTTTCCAAAAACCCGGATGCTTCCGCGATCCGGCTGCATCAAACCGATGATGCATTTGATCAATACCGATTTGCCGGAGCCCGACTTTCCCAGGACAACCAAATTTTCGCCCTTGTAAAGCTTCACGCTGAAGTCCTGCAGCACCTGGTTCTCACCGAACGACTTGTATACACCCTGTATGTCGATAACCGGTTCCCCGGTATCTGTAAACGGGTTCCTGGATGTTACGGTGGTGGGTTCCATCAGGTCAGGTTCAGCAGGTCAGCAACTTGTACGGCTATCAGGTCGATGATGAATACCATGAGTGAAGCCACCACGACAGCGGAGTTCGCCGAGCGGCCCACCCCTTCCGTTCCGCGTTTGGAATAGTAGCCCTTGTAACAGCCCACGATGCCGATGGCGAATCCGAAGAAATAGGTTTTGATGACTGCCGGCGCGATATCACTGAACTGCAGGGTTTCGAAGACCTGGTTCCAGAACAGGCCCCAGCTCACCACGCCCCGGATGTTGATGCCGAGGTATGCGCCATACAGGCCGATCGCATCCGCCAGGATGCATATGATCGGTATCATCAGGGTGCATGCCGCCACCCGGGTAACCACCAGGAACTTAAAAGGGTTGGTGCCTGACACCTCCATCGCATCGATCTGCTCCGTGACCCGCATGGATCCCAGTTCAGCCCCGATTCCGGAACCGATCTTACCCGCGCAGATCAGTGCCGTGATCACGGGTACGATTTCGCGTACGAGCGAAACGGAAACCATCATGGGCAACCACGCCTCTGCACCGAACTCCACCAGCGTGGGACGTGACTGTATCGTCAGCACCAGCCCCATGATGAAAGCGGTTATCCCCGCCAGGGGCATGGACAGGTTCCCGATTAAATAGGCCTGGCGCAGGAATTCGGTAAACTCGTAGCGCGGCCGGAAAGCCTCGCTGAAAAACCGGCCTGTGAACCGCGAAATGCCACCGGCTTCCTGGAGCACGGATAGCCATTTATTCGGCAGGCGAATTCGCATCATCTTCACGTACGACAAAAATAATCATTGTGACGCGGCCCACTCCCGTGTTCATGATGATATAAACCAGTCACCATGCCCAAAAAGCCTATATTTACTAGTATGGCGGTCCACGCGGATGCATATTGAAACCGGAAACCGCCATCAGCTGTTAATTGAAGGAATTCTGATGTCGGATCCCGTAAACCATGGCCTGGCGCTGCTTGCCGGGCTGCTCACCATTGCCGTCCTGGCACTGCTCTTCTGGCCGCGGGGCGGGCTGCTCGGCCTGTGGTCACGGTGGAGGACCGCCAACAGGCGTGTATTGCTGGAAGATGCCCTGAAGTTCGTTTACGACTGCGAGTACAAGAAGATCGCCTTCGGGCTGGACAGCCTTTCCGGACACCTGCAGATACCGGCGGACAAGGCGGCACGCCTGCTGGACCGGCTGCAGTCCATGGGGCTGATCCGCGGTGATGGCGATTCCTTCCGGCTGACCTCCACGGGCCGGTCCTACGCCCTGCGCGTGGTGCGCGTGCACCGGATCTGGGAACGCTACCTGGCGGATGAAACCGGCGTCAGGCCTGATGAATGGCATGATGCCGCCGACCAGATGGAGCATGAGCTGTCGGCGGAGGCTGCGGACAGGCTCGCCGGGCGCATAGGGAATCCCGTTTTCGATCCGCATGGCGATCCCATTCCCTCGCCGGAAGGGAAGATGCCGGCCCCGAAAGGCCAATCCCTGAGCACCCTCGCCCCAGGAGAATCTGCACGGATCATTCACCTGGAGGATGAGCCGCAATCCATCTTCGCACAGCTTACCGCCCTGGGCCTTTTCCCGGGCATGGGAGTCTATGTAACGGAATCAGGCGATGGCAAGGTTTCGTTTGTCGCCAATGGAGAGGAGCATGTGCTCACCTCCCTCTTCGCGTCGGCCATCACGGTCCATCCCACGAAAAAAACTATTGCCGGCCAGGAAAAGTACGAAGTCCTGTCAGCCCTGCAGCAGGGTGAGCAGGCAGAGATCAGGGGCATCTCACCCAACTGCCCGGGTCAGCAACGCCGGCGTTTCATGGACCTCGGTATTGTGCCCGGCACCATTGTCACCGCGGATATGAAGAGCCCCGGCGGAGACCCTGTCGCCTACCGGGTCATGGGCGCACATATCGCCATACGGAAAAGCCAGGCTGATTGTATTTTTGTAAGAAGACTGGAGAAAGCATGAGCAACAAGGAAGCGTGTGAAGTGTGCCCCGTGCATCACCGGGATAACCTGGTGCGCCTGGGCGTCTCCATGGATAAGGTGGATTTCGTGGTTGCACTGGCCGGCAACCCCAATACGGGAAAGAGTACCGTGTTTAACAACCTCACCGGCCTCAGGCAGCATACGGGCAACTGGCCCGGCAAGACAGTGACCCGTGCCGAAGGCGGCTTTTCGTATAATGACAGCCGTTATAAGCTCGTGGACCTCCCCGGCACCTATTCTCTGCTGTCCACGAGTACGGACGAAGAGATCGCCCGGAATTTCATCCTGTTCGGACGCCCGGATGTCACCGTTATCGTGGCAGACGCCACCCGGCTCGAGCGAAATCTGAACCTCGCCTTGCAGATCCTGGAGATCACGGACCGGGCGGTATTATGCCTCAACCTGATGGATGAAGCCCGTCGCAGGAACATCGAGATCGACATCCGGCAGCTGAGCCGCGAACTGGGCATCCCCGTCGTACCGGCGGCGGCCCGACGCCGGGAAGGCATGGCGGAGCTTACAGCCATGATCGAAGAGGTGGCCACCGGGAAATACGCGTGCAAACCACACCGGTCAAGGAACAGGCCGCCACGGCTGCAGCAGGCCATCGACACGCTGGCCGCCAGGCTGTCCGGGCAGTTCCCGGGCCTGCCGAACCTGAACTGGGTTGCCCTGCGGCTTTTGGAAGGAGACCAGCGCATCATGGATGCCGTGCGCAGCCGTGAACTGGACTCCCTGCTCACGAGTCAACCCGCAACCGAAAGTCAATCCTGAACATTTTCCGGAACACAGATAACCGATGGGAAAAGAACGCATGCCTGGGTCATCTTCCGGACACCGAAAGGAGGGCCGCTTCTAGGCGTGGATGAAAGTCACCGGACAGGAGGACCATCCACGTGTCCCAATGGCTTTGAATAATGATGAAACAGGAAGAACCCGGCCATAACGAAGAGATCATATCCCTAGCCAACGCCCTGCGCTGGGACCTGGGAATGGATTTTCACGACAAGGTGATCGAGTCCACCTATGCCGATGCCACGGACATTGCCGGCAAGGTGGTGACACGCGGTGACGACCGGCAGGCAGACACCGTCGACAGCCGGGTAGACCGCATTCTTACCAGCCGCTGGCTCGGATTCCCGATCATGTTCCTGTTGCTGGCCGTGGTATTCTGGATCACCGTGGCCGGTGCCAATGTGCCCTCGCGCATGCTGGCATCGCTTTTCCTGGATACCGGCCACCCGTTCCTAAAAAGTGTTTCCGCCGCCGCCGGCCTCCCGGCATGGCTGGACGGTGTGCTGCTGGACGGCATGTACCTATCTATTGCCTGGGTGATCTCCGTCATGCTTCCGCCGATGGCCATTTTCTTCCCGCTGTTCACGCTGCTGGAGGATCTGGGATACCTGCCCCGGGTGGCCTTCAACATGGATCGCCTGTTCCGCAAGGCCGGTGCCCACGGGAAGCAGGCGCTGACCCTGAGCATGGGCTTCGGATGCAATGCGGCGGGTGTCATTGCCGCGCGGGTGATTGACAGTCCGCGTGAACGCCTGATCGCCATCATCACCAATAACTTTTCGTTATGTAACGGGCGCTGGCCAACTCAGATCCTGATCGCGACGCTGTTTATCGGCAGTGCCGTGCCGGCGCACTGGGCAGGTTTCGTATCCGCAGGCGCGGTAGTATTCATCGCCGTGCTCGGGATCTTCTTCAGCCTGGTGGTATCCTGGGGACTCAGCCGCACGGTCCTGCGTGGTGAAGCATCGGCCTTCAGCCTGGAGCTGCCCCCCTACCGGCCGCCCCGCATCCTGCAAACGCTCTACACTTCCCTCATCGACCGTACGATCTTCGTGTTGTGGCGGGCCATCATATTTGCCGCCCCGGCGGGGATCATCATCTGGGTGGTGTCAAACGTGCATGCAGGGGATCTAAGCCTCGCATCACATTTCATCCGGTCCGCAGATCCGCTCGCACTGCTGTTCGGACTGAACGGGGTGATCCTGCTCGCCTATATAATCGCCATCCCGGCAAATGAAATCGTCATCCCGACCATCCTGATGCTGACCGTCATGAGTGTCGGCCTGGCGGGACAGGGCGAAGGTGCCGGGGTCATGTTCGAAACAGATACGGCGGAAGGTACGCGGGATATCCTGGCGGCCGGCGGCTGGACCCTGCTCACGGCCGTCAACCTGATGCTGTTCAGCCTGCTTCATAACCCCTGCTCCACGACCATCTACACCATATACAGGGAAACGGGCAGCTGGAAGTGGACGCTGGTATCCACCTTCCTTCCCATCCTGATGGGCTTTGCCGTTTGTTTTTTCGTCACACAGATCTGGCTGCTTTTTACCGGCTGATGACTGCCGGGTTCCCGGATGGCTATCTTCGCGGAAGGAATTACACCCTTTTCAAAACCTGATCATGGTAATCATCGTATTCGGCCTGCCCGGTTCGGGCAAAAGCCACTTCGCCACGCGCCTGGCCAAAAGCATCCGTGCCATCTACTACAATACCGATGCCATCCGCCTGGAGCTTTACCCGGATAAAAGAAGCTATACCGTGGAGGAAAAAAAGACGGTATACCGGGAAATGGCTGCACGGGCAACGACTGCATTAAAGGATTCGGGAATGGTGATCCTCGACGGCACGTTTCACCGACATGACACACGGGAACTGCTGGCTGGCCTGCTGCCCGCGGGCACCCCGGTGAAGTTCATCGAGGTGACGGCACCGGAGGCTACAGCCATGGAACGGGTCAGCAGGCCTCGCAAGCTCACCGAAGCCGGTCCCGGGGTATACTACAAGATCAAACAGGAATGGGAACCGCTCGGGGATCCGCATCTCGTGCTGGATTCGTTGAAGCACGTTGATGAGATGCTTGGGGAAGCCACACGGTATCTCACGCAGGGTGAAAAACCCGTCTCATGACGCGGGAGGAGATCAACCGCCTGGTGCGTGATGCGCATTTCCCGTCACCGTGCGAAAAGCCGGAATGCATCGAAACACATATATCGTGGGTGATCCTGTGCGGGGAGTTCGTCTACAAGATCAAAAAACCCATACGGTACACCTTTCTTGACTTTTCCACTCCCGAAAGCCGCAAGCATTATTGCGAGCGGGAGGTTATCCTCAACCGCCGCCTGGCCGGCGACATGTACTTGGACGTGCTGCCGGTAATGAAATCGGGTGACACCCTGTCCGTTGGGGGCCGAAGCGGAAGCGGACTTGACTGGGCGGTCCGCATGCGCCGACAGGACCGTGCAAGGCAAATGGACATCCTGCTGCGTAAAAAACAGGTGACCGGCAGAGATATGGAAAGACTGGCGCACATGGTGGCCGGGTTCCACCGATCCGCAATGATTGTCCGTGACAAGAACCCGTTTGACATCAGGGACAAATTCAGGGATCTCGCCGGGGAAATGGCTTTCCTGGAACGCGAAGCTGAAGCCGGTACCGGCAAGGCGATCCGCCATGCCGTTGAACGATCCGATGACTGGGTGGACGAATGGAAGGAACTTTTCAAGGGCAGGCTGAAGGACGGCTTTTACCGTGACGGGCACGGCGACCTTCACGCGCGCAATATCTTCCTGGGCGAGAAGCCGGTCATATTCGACTGCATCGAATTCAGCGACGATTTCCGGCAAACGGACGTGCTTAATGAAGTTGCATTCCTGTGCATGGACCTGGAGGCCTTTGGCGAACGGGACCTGTCGGACATGTTCATCCGGCATTACAATGCCTCGTTCCCCGCCATCCGTGGTGACGAGGAGCAGCGCCTTTTTATATATTTTAAAAGTTACAGGGCCAACGTACGGGCAAAAGTGAACAGCCTGCGTGCCAGGAGTGCGCAGAACCCTGATGAAAAAGAACTCGCCCTGGCAGAAGTCAGGCGTTACCTGCGCCTGATGCAGGACTACCTGGAAGCCCTTTGAACCGCCAGGTTTGTCGGTACCTGCTCTCGCATATCAGGCTTCACGCTCCCCCAGCGCCCGCACCGGCTTGATCTTCCGGAAACCTGCTGGCTCGTACATGCCCGTGGTCAGCTTCCGGATATGGGCTGATGCTTCCTCCACGGAATCCGTGACGAGGAACAGTTCGAGGTCCCTGGGATCGATGGTTTTTTCTTTCGCCATGAATTCAATGTGCTCCCGCAGCTCCGTGTAATAATCGGAACCCATCAGTACGACGGGAAACTGGAACATCTTGCCTGTCTGGATGAGCGTGAGCGCCTCGAACATCTCGTCCATGGTACCCAGGCCACCGGGCATGACCACGAAAGCGCAGGAGTACTTGGACAATAACACCTTCCTCACGAAAAAATAATGGATGCTGACCCATTTATGCAGGTATGCGTTGGGTTCCTGTTCCCGCGGCAGGATGATATTGCATCCGAGCGACCGTCCGCCGGCCTCGTACGCACCACGGTTTGCCGCTTCCATGATCCCGGGTCCGCCGCCGGTCATACAGGTCAGGCCCATCTGTGCGATCTTCCTTCCCATGTCGCGGGCAAGCGCATAATACCGGTGTCCCTCCCCGAAGCGCGCCGACCCGAAAACAGTCACACACGGTCCCGAGAAATGCAGCCTCCTGAATCCACGTACGAAATCGAGTCCCACCTTCCAGAGAAATGCCAGCTCGCTGAGCCTGGCCTGCGGTCCCCGCAGGAACCGCACATCGTCCTGCTGGACCGGACTGATTCTCCTCTTACCTTCCATAAACACGACATGCCGGAAACTCCCTCATGTACATTCAAAGTTAGGCAAACGGCCCTACAGCGAGTCCGGCCGACTGCCATCCCTGTAAGTAAGCCGGTACCTTTCCGGCATGATGAATGTCATGTGTACGGTCCGGATATGCCATATCCATGATTAGGCGACAAAACCATATTTTTGAACACTATAACAACATAGCCAAAATTCTGTAAATATGAAGCAAATCAAGACCGCGCTTATCGCCATTGCCATCCCACTGGGTTTCATGACCGCCTGCTCTTCCGGAGGTGATGAATCTGCCGACTCCGGCGAGGATGCCGGTGGCGCATCATTCCTGGCCGAAGGGGCCTCTGGTGACGATGCCATGATAGCGGAAGGTAAGGGTGTGGGTCCGACCAGTTCAGTCACGCTCGGGGACATAGACGATGACATGGCGACAGCCGGTAAGGCGCTGTTCGACGGAAAATGCATGGCCTGCCACCGGTTCACCGATGAGAAGTTCGTGGGACCAGGCCTGAAAGGTGTGACCAACAAGCGCAAGCCGGAATGGATCATGAACATGATCGTCAACCCCCAGGAGATGATCGAGAAAGATCCCGTTGCCAAGGCGATGTTCGAGGAATACGGAACGCCGATGACCAACATGGGCGTGGATGAGGCTGACGCACGCAAGATCCTGGAGTATATGCGCCAGATGGATGCCGCCGGCTAGCAATCACCTGAATGCTGGATTTTAATCCCTGACCGGATATCCCTTTTTATTTATCCTTAATTAGCCAATTGCCCATCTTTACGGGCTGTGTGGAACAGGTTTCTTTTTTCGCTGACCTGCCTGGGCATCACTGCCGCATCAGGACAGTCGGTGTTCAGGCCCGATTATTTTCATTTCAGCCCAATGGCTGGAAAGCTGATCGAAAGCCATCCCGCATTCCCGGATGCATCTTTCCCCGCTTTCGGGGAAGAATTCCGTTTCGGTGCACGGCTTGACGGCAGCAAACCCTGGCACAAGAATTACGGGTACGGTGACATCGGCCTGAGCTTGTCATGGGGAATGCCCGGCAACAATGATATCCTGGGCCACTATCTTGCCCTTATCCCTGAACTTACCTTTCCCCTGACGGAAAATGGCCGGTGGTCGCTCACGGCCTCGACCGGCCTCGGTCTTTCGTGGTTTTCCGAATCATATGACCAGGTGAGCAATCCCGAAAATATTATGGTGGGTTCGCCATTTTCGTTTTGTGCGCTGGCGGCGCTCAACATTTGTTATGACATCGATGAAAAGTTTTCAATCATTGCCCGGCCGGCCCTTTTTCATTCAAGCAATGCCCACTCCAACCTGCCCAACGTGGGTATGAACCTGCCCATGCTGGGGCTTGGAATCCGGTACCGGAAACCGGACGGACCGCTGGTACCTGACACCACAGTGGCATATGACGACAGGATCCGTTTCAACACGCGCCTGGCGCTGGCATATAATGAACATGGCGGCGCCACGGGACCCGCCGACGGGCCCAAGTATCCCATCTACCTGGCTTCCTTCTTCCTGTCGAAAAAACTTTCCATGGTCAACAAGGTGCAGGCGGGAATTGAATGCTGGTACAATACCGGTGTATATGACTACATCATAAGCCAGGACTTCTATACCGAAAATCAACAATTGAAATCCATGGCCGTGGCGCTGATGCTGGGCCATGAGTTCCTGGTGGGTCACTTCAGCCTGGTCACGCAGGGTGGCGTTTACCTGCACAATCCTTTCTACCGGGACCGCCTGGACCGCGCGGACATTCAGGGCATGAAGGCCAGGCTTAAGACGTGGTTTCCGGCACGCATAGGCATTCAGTATTATTTCTTCGATGAAACGGCCCGGGACGGGAAGAATGTATTCTTCGGGGTATATATAAAGTCAAACCTGGGCCAGGCCGACTTCCTGGATACCGGGATCGGCTTTAATTTTTGATTTCGAAGAGAAATACACGTCCGCCGTTGCCACAGGCAACTCCTGCCCCGCCGGGCAAAAGCAGGACCGACCTGATATCCGCCCCGCTGAAAGACCAGCCTTCCTGCCACGTGCTGCCCCCGTCGCGGCTGAAGCCGATGGCACCCCCGTGCCCGCAACCAACATGCAATGCCGCGGCACGGCTGATACCGCGGTAGTGCCGGCGGCCACCTGCCATCCCGTTATTCTGTACCACGGTCTTCCATTTCTGCCCCCTGTCATCTGAATGGTATATGCCCCCATCGAATCCGGCGGCCCAGGCCCCGTGCATGCCATCGCGCGTAAGCGACATGAAATGATCATCCGGCGCGCTGACCAGCTTCCAGGTCACGCCTGCATCAGTGGTTCGCATCATCACACCGAAACCGCAGGCCAGGCCTTCCAATGCATCGAAAAACAGTATGTCACGCAATTCGAACGAGAATTCATCCACGAACCAGTTCGCGCCGGCATCAGCAGAGCGTGCAATGGCACCGGCCTCATAGCCGGCACCGGCGACGCACAGCACCACCGAGTCCGAGGGCGTGGCCACGGCACGGAAAGGCTTGCGGAATTCATTCGGGAATGCCGGCGCGTTGATCCAGAGTTTTCGCCAGCTGAGCCCGCCATCCGTGGTTTTAAATACTTCCGCGTTGGCGCCGCCGGCATAACCCGTGTAGGCATCGGCAAAACCCAGCGAATGGATGGGCTGATCAAACGAGCGGGCACCAGTCCATGTATTCCCGCCATCAGCCGAACGGAGTACAATGCCGCTTTCTTCCCGGCCACCACACACCATCAACTCACCGGCAGGCAGCCGGACAATCTGGTGCAGCAGTACATCGGTACCGGTAGCCACCTGCTGGTAGGTTACCTCTGCACTGTCCTTCTTGGCGCACGAGCCGGTCAACAGTGCAACCAGCAGTACGATACTCGCCTTTCCTGCCTGCCGCATTCAGAAGGTGAAAAGGAATATTAGAAAGAGCCCCAGCCACAGGAAATCGATGAAATGCCAGAAGACCGCAGCCAGGTCGATCCTGGTCAGGTAGTAGTCGTTGCTGAAAAAAAGCAGTGATTTAACCGGATCCCTCGATTGGCCGTAGCCGTGCACGAGCAAAACCCCAAGGAATACCAAACCGGCAAATACATGCAGGAAATGTATGCCCGAGATCACGTAGAAGAAGCTGTAATGATTCTGCGAGTTGAAAAGATAGCCTGCGCTGAACAATTCGTTCCATCCCACCGCCTGGCACGCAGCGAAAACGAGTCCCAGTGCCATGGTTAAACCCAGGTAGCTGAAATAAGCGCTGAAAGAGTCTTCCTGGAATGCCCTTTTGACGCGTGTCAGGGTAAAACTGCTGAACAGCAATACGAGCGTGCTGAGCATAAATGCCCGCGGAAGCCTGACATGCCCATCCGCTGATCCCCTGGCGAAGTTTACCAGGTAAAGGAAGGTGATGGTCATGAAGACCAGCGTACTTCCCAGCAGGGCGAAAAAGAGGAACGTCTTGTGTGGATGCAGCTTTTCGATCCGGGACAGATCGATGCGGCGCCTGCGCCGGGTTTCCGTTCGGTGTTCCTTCATCTTCCCGTTTGTTTAAACCAAAGTTAAAAAAACGGAAACGATATCCGAAAAGCTTAGAACCGGAGCATGGGAAAGAGTTTTTGGAAGTGCTTCATCCTTGTAGATCCCGATTCCGGAAAAACCCCCTGGCTGGCGGTACGGATATCCTCGATCGAATAAAACGCATTGGGATTGTGCAGGCTGATAAGCCGTTCCACCTCCTCCAGGCTCTTGCGTTTCACCACTACAAAGATGACCTTGACCGGTCCGTGGGCACCCTGGGCGTCCATGGTCGTCACCCCGTAGCTCCTCTCCTTCAGGCTGTGCATCAAGCCAGTGCTATCCCGGTGCGTGATAATCCTGATGGCCTGCATGCCAAGGGCGAGGCGCTCCTCGATCTTTATCCCCACGAAGATCCCCATGGAATACCCGGCTGCAAATGCGATATATCCCAGCCAGTTGGAAAGGTTGCGGACGATCTGCGTAACGGCCATCAGCCAGATGAGCACCTCCACGAAACCCATGAAGGGTACCACGTACCTGAAATTTTTCGACAGGAATATATTCCTGAGTGTTGCCAGGGTGACGTCACTGGTCCTGGCCAGGAAGATCATCAGCGGAAACAGCACCCAGTTGAAAAGGTTCGACTGCAGGAATTCTTCGCTAAACATGTATCCCGGTGTGGCTATTCCGTTTCGAGCAGGCGTGTGACGAGTTCCGGCACCCCGTCACCGGCCTTCTTTTCTATGATCTCCAGGTTCTCAACAGGCGGTGCATCGCTGACTTTCGGGTCCACGAGGAATTTACGGGCTTCCGCCTGTGCATAGCCCACCAGGCTGGCGGCGGGATATACCTCCAGGGAGGTACCGATAACAATTAGGATGTCGCAGGACGCCACATGCTCGGCAGCGATCTCGATCATGGGTACCATCTCACCGAACCAGACGATGTGCGGCCGGAGCTGGGATCCCTTTTCGCAGATATCCCCAAGGTTGAGCTCGCCGCCCTCGATTTCATATACCAGCTCCGGATGGCGCGTACTGCGTGATTTCATGATTTCCCCGTGCAGGTGGATTACATTGGTGGAACCTGCCCGCTCATGAAGGTCGTCGATATTCTGTGTGACCACCTGTACATGATAGCGATCCTCGAGCGCTACCAGCGCCAGGTGGCCCTTGTTGGGACTGGAGTCCTGTACCTGTGTTCGCCGCTTGTTGTAAAAGTCAAGCACGTGCGCGGGATTGCGGCTGAATGCTTCCGGAGTGGCCACTTCCTTGATATCATATTCCTCCCACAGGCCATTGCTGTCCCTGAACGTCCTGATCCCGCTCTCTGCACTCATCCCTGCACCTGTAAAAACAACGATCCGCTGCACCGGCGCAAAATTCAAAACATTCTATCCATTCCCGGGGCAGGGCACGGACAAGTTATCCGCAATGGCGGTGTTAATTCCAACATGTAATCACATGCCTGATGCTGTTTTCACGTATTCGTTACCTTGCATTCGATAACCCTGTTAAACCAAATGCATACCGCATCATGAAAACCACCGTATTTGCCGTCCTTGCCGCCGTTTTGATCAGTGCCTGTGGACAACCCGAACCGTGTCCCGAGCTGCCCGTTGCCAACCTGGATTCCATCCGGGCGGAAATTGAAGCGCTTGAAAACGTTTACGCGGAGGCCCTCGCGAACAAGGACGTTGAATTACTGATGACCTACTATGCTGATGACGCACATTGCATGGCGGACGGCCAGCCCGCGCTGGTGGGCAGGGATGCCATCCGCGCATACGTATCCGGAAACTTCGAGGCGGACACCTCAGGAACCACCATCGATTTTGCCGTCACGGGGATCTGGGCCGGTGGTGCCTACGTAACCGAAACCGGCACGTGGTCCGTGAAGTCGGCTGAGGGAGAAGAACTGGAAACCGGTAAATACCTGAGCCTGTTCGAAAAACGTGACGGTAAATACGTGGCGATCCGTGAAATATGGAACAGCGATTCCGAAGGCAAAGAGGAAGCGGAAAACGATGAAGGCGGTGCGGAAGCAGATGCCTGAAAAGTGACCGTTAGGAGTTTACCCGAAACCCGAAATTATGGCTGATCAGCCCGAATACAAGATTCACCTGGACGTCGCTTTTAAAGCGCTTGAGCGGATCGACATTCCGGAACTGGTAGCATCATGCAAGGACCCGTGGTACAACCAGACGCTGACGCGTGTGAATGAAAGTGTCGTCAGGCTGGGTATTATAGAAGGTGAATTTCATTGGCACAAGCACGATAATGACGATGAATTTTTCTTTATCCTCCAGGGGCATCTCCAGATAGACCTCGAAGACAAAGTCATCGACCTCACCCCCATGCAGGGTGTGACCATTCCAAAAGGCATGATGCACAGGCCCCGCGCCACGGAAAAGACGGTCATGCTGATGGTGGAGACCGCCGCCATCAATCCCACCGGGGATGGGGTTTCCTGATTCGCAATGCTGACTTGAAATTGGGCCACCGTGTAAGATCGGGACTATTCATTTGCCAGCATTGATATGACAACACCCTAAAGGTCAGTCGCTACCTTTTAGGACCCTATTCCAGCGCAATAATTACAAAGATTTTCTGGCCCCATGCCGGATGTGTTTTTGTAAGGTCCCGGGCTTTTTTGCAGCGACCTGAGATGTTCTGGCGCAAATATTGGCATACATGAACTGTCATGCACAATATAAGCACCAATAAATTTCCGGCCCTGGCATGGGCCATCGCGTTCCTGGTAGCCGTTCCCCTGAGCGGCAATGGCCAGGAGGCCTACGAACTAAACTGGAGTGACACGACCACCTTCACGGTGGACTGCGGTACGGTAAACCCCGCCCAGTGGACGGTGAAGAACGACTCGTGCAATTACTCCAGTCCAAATATATATGCCGGTATAATAGATGAAACGATAGATCTGACGATACGAATAAACCAAAGCGGTAATCTTACCACGGACGACATGCTATATATCTCCATCCTGGAGAATGACATTGAGCAGATCAGCATCGTGGCATCCGGTGATTCGCTTGACGCGGTTTTCACCATAGATACGGCGCTGCTGGTGGAAGCGGGCAATTACATGACCATAACCATTGCCATGCGAACGAGCCACAGTACACGGTTCTACCAGATAAAAAACGGGGATATTTTCGCAGGCTATAACACCCCGCTACCCGTAACCCTTGCCAGTTTTACCGGATCAGTCAAGGGCGATCTGGTGCAACTCGCCTGGGTTACCGCATCAGAGGAACAAAACGATTACTTCACCGTCCAGCGTTCCACTGCAGGATCGGCCTATAAAACGATCGGCAAAGTGGATGGCAACGGCACTACAAGCCAAATGCACCGGTATGTCTATACGGACCGGCCAGGGCCGGTGGCCCGGGCCTGCTACAGGATCCTGCAAACGGATTACGACGGCACGGTGAAACTGATCGGAAGGCCCTTGTCGTTTAGACTGGAGGTCAAACCAGCCGTGCGCTTATATCCCAACCCCCTGCCACCCGCAACCGAATTCACCCTGGTCACGGCCGGTTACACGGGAGCGTTCCGCATCCGCATCTTTGACCACACCGGACTTAAGGTTTTCGATCGAAAACAAGGTATTCGCTCCGTTGCTACCACGCTGCCTGGTACGGCCAACCTACCCCCGGGCTTGTATTTTATTTTCGTGGAAGGGGAAGAACTCTCCTTTGCCGCCTCCATCCTTAAACTTTAAGCGCCGGACCAATCCGCCACCACCTCCCTCCTTACCATTTGACAACCCTGGCAATCCACTTTTTTTGTCCGCAATAAACGCTTGCCCAGTAAATGCCTGGCGACAGCCCTGATGCCGGGAACATCCATTCGAATCGGGCAGCTGCTGTCATGCGGGTGGCGTGCCGCATGACTTCCCTTCCATGCATATCATAAAGTGTGAGTACTGCGTCTCCGCTCACCGCATCGTGCAGGATGAAAAAAGCGTGATCCGCTACGGGATTGGGATAGATTTCCGCTGAGAGGCTGAATGGGATTTCCCCTGCAGACGTTACGGCGTCCTGGTAATAAGCATTCTTGCTGGCCGTGCTGGAACCGATTGCCGTCACCGTATCATAGCTCAGGTAAAACTGGTTTAAATAATGTCCGGCGTCACCGGACATCCAGTTATAGGTGGTGGCATTGAACACGGAAACGTTCGGCGGTAACGGTGGATTCGTATACACGAGTGAATCCTTGATATGCTGCCGGATGCGAAGGCGGAGGCAATTGGGATAGGTGCCCACCGGATTCGACATGCTTCCCCAGGCATCGGCCGTGTATTCGTAGGTGCCGGATCTGAAATCCGTATAAGTAAGCCCGCTGATGGTGGCCGTATAGGATCCTGCGAATGAATCGAAATGGGTGCCATTGTAGGAAACCGGGTAGGCAAGCCAGGTCTGCTGGTTGGTATAATCGAAATGCACATTCTGGCCCGTGAGCACCCATCCGTATCCCATCAGGTTAGTTTGCGCGCTGCCATGGTCGAAATACAGGTACGTGAATCCTCCCGCCCCGTCATCACTGCGCTCACATAGATTCGATCCCGGAAAGAAAGACATATAGGGGGTACCGGAAGGGCTGATATATTCCCTGTCCAGCGTGGTGCCGGTAGGCGTGGCCCCGGCAAAATTCCATGTTTGTCCTGCACCGCTGCCTCCTGGTTGAAGGGAGGTGGCATCCACGGTTACATCCGTAAAGGTCATCCCGGCGCCGGGGAAGTGCGTTGGCTGGATTACCGGCTGGGCCACCACCACAGTAGCGGCTCCGATCCATATGCAGGCGAGCAAAGAAATCCTCATGATGTTCAGGTTTGTTGTTTACGGTAAAGATAGGTAACCCCGCCGGGCTTCATGCACACGACCAACCCGTCAAATCCGAACCACGCAGCACCTCACCCGCGGAAAGCCGTTTCCTTCCTGGTAATTGCAGTTCGCGCATGTGGAGCCAATTGTCGCGGCATGCCACCATCAGGTTTCCGTCCCTGACCTGCAGCGTACCCGGATTCTCATCCGTCTTCCCGCCGGGATTAGCGGCGAGGATTTTGACTTGGTGAACGGTCCCGGTCGCATCCCTGAGTTCGGCAAACGCACCGGGATACGGGCTCAGGCCCCGCACCTGGTTGTAAACCTCCGCTACCGGCCGTTGCCAGTTGATCCGGCAATCGTCGCGGTAAATCCTGGGAGCCTCCATCAGTTGTCCCTCGCTTTCCGATTGTTCCTGCGGCCGGGGCTTCACGTGACCCCTGGCCAGCGCATCCACGGTCTTGAGCAGCAGCCGGGCGCCGGCCACCATCAGCCGGTCGTGCAATGACCCGGCATTTTCACCGGGGCCGATATCTGCTTTCTCCCGGAACAGCAGGTTACCGGTATCCACCTCGTGCGCCAGCTGGAAGGTGGTAATCCCCGTTTGGGATTCCCCGTTCATGATGGCGCGCTGGATGGGTGCGGCCCCGCGGTATTGCGGCAGGAAAGAAGCATGCAGGTTGATGCTGCCCATGGGTGGCATGCGCCACAGCACTTCCGGCATCATGCGGAATGCCACCACCACGAAAAGGTCGGCGCCAAGCGCCTTTACCCTGTCCAGGAATTCCTGATCTTTTAGCTTTACCGGCTGCAGTACCGGGATGCCGGACTGAACGGCAAACTGCTTGACTTCGGAGGACCTTACCGCTCTCCCGCGTCCTGCCGGCTTATCCGGCGCGGTTACCACCGCCATCACCTTATGGCCGCTTTCATGCAGCGCTTGCAGCGAGGGGACTGCAAAACCGGGAGTACCCAGAAAGACAATCTTGAGGAAGTCCTTGCTCATCTTACCTCGCTGAATTCGATATGATCGATTACCACGGGGCGGCCGGCCATGCATATGCTCATCCGCTTGACCACATGATACCGGATCAACACCTTGCGTCCCCCGTGCCTGAATTTTTCGGGCAGGCGGTCCGGTTCGAGGACCGTGCCGTCATTTAACCTGAGCAGGAAGGTGCAGCCGTCGAGTTGCCGCGAATCTACCACCACAGCGACAGCCAGCGGTTTCAATATGCGCATCGTATCCGCCTGGCTCGTTGCAGGTACAGCCCGGGTCGCTTTATTGCAGCAGCCCTGCATGGTCACGCACAGGGCAATGGCGGGAAGACAGGCGACGTAAAAAAATATTTCTACCAGCCGCTTCATGGCTGCAAAGGAAAGACTTTTCGGTATTGTCAGATACCCCAGGTGAATTTACCCGGGCACAAAAAAACGCGGCCGGCAAAAGCCGGCCGCGTGAGGTCGTATTGCCTGGATCGTTTTCTAG
The DNA here is from genome assembly GCA_024638565.1 of Bacteroidota bacterium. Classification (GTDB taxonomy): domain Bacteria; phylum Bacteroidota; class Bacteroidia; order AKYH767-A; family OLB10; genus JAHEKC01. Next base: position 12,398 of record JAHEKC010000016.1, on the reverse strand, counting down.
TTATTTGCCAGCCCGCCAACAAGTTTGCGTTCGCCGGAGCCAAGGGATATCAGGTATACGCCTTCCGTCAGGTTTTTACCCAGGACTACCCTGACCTTGCCGCCTTCGGTAAACAACTTCCTGCTGTCCAGCATCTGGCCTGTCAGATTATAGAGGCGCACCTCGTCAGTCATCGGGCCATTGGCCACCAGGTCAAGCGTCACGGTGCCGTTGTCATAGAAGGCCAGCTCGATGGAGTGAACCGGAATCGAAGCGCAGGGACGTGCAGCTACAGGCCCGTGCACCTGTGAATCGCCGTCATAGTCAAACTGCCTGAGACGGTAATACACCATTTGGGTGGCCTTGGACGGATCCGTAAAGCTATAGTGGGTGGGGCCTGAAGTAGTACCGTTACCCTGTACGACGCCAATGCGGGTATACGCCTGGTTGTAGGTGCTGCGCTCGATGGCGAAATAGTCGTTGTTCGTTTCCGACTCCGTGATCCAGTTCAGCGTGTTTTGCCCGTTTGAGCAGGAGGCGGTAAAGGAGGAAATTTCAACCGGCAGCGGAAAGGTCGCCGATGACAGCGTCCACCACATATCGAGGCCTGTAAGGCCGGATACCAGCGTGGATGTCCCGGTCGGGTTGGACTGGATACCCAGCGCGGGCTCCCAGCCGTTGTTGGCCGTGCGCCAGCGTTGTGCACGCGGGTTGGTGATCCCACCCACCTCGGCAACGGTAGCCGTGTAGGTCACATCCACTGTCGGTGAACCGGTGACCGTGAACCTCCAGAACCGGTCCACCGTATTGGCGCTGTTGTCACTGCCCACCAGGTCATTGAGGTGGTTGACCGATGGCGGATAAGGCACATTATTGGCCAGCGTATGGTAAGTGGACATGCTCACATCGCCGGAGCTGCCGGCGGTGGGCGCAAAGGTGAACGGAATGTAGTTGGTAGAGTTATAGCCGAATGGGAATATGTGTGTGCCACCCGTTGTCGTGATATTCCAGAGGATGATACCGGTACCATCATCCACCTCACTGCGCACGTACCCGTTGGTACGGGAAGTGGTGGCCCCGTTCCGGAGTGAAATCGTCATTCCGCCGGACACGGTATTATGGTCGTTGTCCAGGTTGAACTCGCCATTGGACATAACCAGCGTACCGCGGATAAATACTTCATTGGTAGTTTCAGGATATACGAACTCGGTGTCAGCGGTACCCGTAAAATTGATATCGAGGTTCCCGTATTCATGCTGGGTGCCGGTGGCGATGCCGTTGGGCACACCGGTTACAATCTGGTTATCGACACCGTAATACTCTATGGTGCTGTTTGCGTCGAGTGAATAGTCCATGCGGTTGTTCCCGCTGATCATACCGTCCACGGCAGATGCGGTGGCGGATCCGGAATAGAATCCGCCCGTATGACGCGTGCGGAAGCGACCTCCGCTGGCGACGGTCAGTGCCGCGTAGTAGTTTGCCTGCTGCCGCGCGAATACCTGCGCGGTGCCCATGGCCAGCGTGCCGTTAATGGTAAGTGTATTGTGGTCAGCGAAGGTGCTGCTCGAATGCGAGGATACCTGAAAGTTGTTGGCAGACCCGGAACCGTCCACGGTAGTGCCGGCGGCGATGGTCTGCCTGATATGCCGCAGGTCGTGGGTGGCAGAGGACCGGTTGAACACGACAGTGCCTGCCGTATTGAAATTGATATTACCGAAGACCGTGTTAGCCGTCAGGTGGTTGTCATGTGAAATCACACCCGTTCCTCCCAGCGTAAAGATTGTTCCATAATAATCAATGGAATGTTCAGCGTTGGTGTTACCCGCGCGCTCGTCGAATTCGATCGTGCCGCCGGTATGCAGGAAGTTCCCGTACACCTCGAGCGTGTTCGAGTCGGGCGTATCCGTGTTACGGGTATGGAAGTTGAATGTGCCGCCCGACTGGATATAGTCGCCGCTGATGGTCAGGGTCATCTGGCCATTGTCCCACTTAAGGGTTGAGGTCCCTCCCGTGATGGTGTAGTTCTCCGTTATGGCAATCGTAGATGTGCCGTCCAGGGCAGCCCACACGACATTTCCGGCCGACTGGCTGAATTCTCCCGTTACGTTCATCACGAGGTCATGTGCATTTCCGCTTGATTCGGTTCCGACCCAGTACATCTGGCCGCCGGAAACGAGGATGGAACCCACGATATCCACGGCCTGGTTTCCGGTACCTGCATTTGACAGGAAGTAACATCCCGAACTAAGACCGGAAACGATCAGGTCACCCCCGATATCAAGATCGAGCAGTGCGTTATTGTCGGCGTCCGGGCGCAGCAGGTGCACACGGTCCGTGGAAGCGAGAAAGTTGATATCAAAGTCATTTACGATGTTGATGGTCACCGTCTTGCCGTCGGTGATACCACCGTCGAAGAAGTATAGGCGGCCCCCATTGTAATCCACGCTGCCAATGTCGAAATCGCCGGTCCCCCAGTTTCCTGTCGCACTTTTATTGACACCCCAGAAGATGCCGTCGTTAACCTGCAGCATTCCGGTGAGATCCAGGTCCACGGAACCACGGCCCTCCGTCATGGTGAACGAGCCGTCCGTGATTATGACATTTCCGGCAACGACGAATGACGGGTTCCCGCTACCGTTGGAGTAGCCTTCACCGATCACCTCCGTGGAGGAATTGGATACAAGGATGTCGCCGGTCACCGTGACCACGAAATCCTGTGACCCGTAACTGAACTGCGTTTCCCCTGCCGTACAAACAGCGTCTCCGCTGATATCTATTGTAGCGGTATTGGTGTTACTCGTGTTCCGGGTAAACCGGAAACGCCCGGTACCGGATGCAATAAAGTCATTGGAGATATCGACATCGATGGTGCCCACGCTGCCCTGCAGGTAGTTATTGGTCGTTGTACCACTTATAATAAGGTCCGTGGTACTGAAAGTCAAATCATTGTCGGCTGCATCGATCAGTTGGAAGATCCCGGCAGTATTGATGGTGGTATTGCCGTCGACCGTCAGGCTTAGGGTGCCGTCAACGTTCCTGATAAAGTCTATTGTCCCGCCGGTGATATTCATATCGCCGGTAACATGCACCGTCGCATTTTCCGTCTGGCTTCCCGTGCCCGCCACACACTGGAAGGTATGGCTCAGGTTAAGATCGCCATTAACAGTCCAGTCGAGGGTTCCATAAGTCCGGTACATGATATAGGATATAGCAGCGGAGGTGCTGTTGTCGGTAAAGTTGTTGGTGACGAGGGTCAGGTTGCGGTTGGAGCCTGCTGCCAGTTCGAGATTCCCGGTGCCGGTTACTAAAACATCCTGCAGGGTCAGGCTGGTCGTCCCACCCGTTCCGTCATCCATCGTCACCTGGCCGCTGGAAATGGTAAGGGTACCCTGTATCGTATTGGTCGAAAACATGCCGTCGTGGTCCCAGGGAGTGGCGGTGCCCCCAGCATTAAGCGTGACATTGCCAAAATTACCGGTCACACCCGTTGCAAGCGGTGTATTTCTGTCATGCCACTGGTCCACCTGGATTACACTGGTACTGCTGAAGCTTTCTGTACCATTGAAAATGGTTGTCGTGGCATTTGTCGTATTATTATGTGTATAGACACCGGTACCGTTAATGGTGAAGGTTCCACCCACCGTAACGTCATTGTCGGAGACGAGATCCCCGCCGGTATTAATGGTAAGATTCGTGACACTGGCTGCGGCATCCACAGTGACGGTATGGTTGATCGTGACCAAAGCATTGCAATTTGGCACCGTACCACCCCATGTCGCCGGGTTTGTCCAGTCCCCGTTGGCGGCCGACGTATAGCCAAGGCCGCCTGTCATGAGGGTGCCGTGGTTAATGCCGCCCCCGGGCGCATCGCCCGTGATGGTAGCTGTACCGCCGGAACCGGCAAGACGCAGAATTTGACCGGATGATGCCGATGCAGTGGCCCGCGCCTGGACGCCGTTAATAAAGAGGTCGTCCATCAGCACATTGGTGCCCACTGTAAGGGTAACCGTGATAGTGGTTGCAGTGATGGCAACTGATGCACTGCTGATGTCGCGGCCGCCTGTAAAACTTACAGTGCCAACTCCAGGGTTAAACTGGAAGTTAGCCGGAGCGGTAAGGATCAGCGTGGTGGCGGCCTGTACAGCATAATCGGTTACGATGTTCTCGCTTATCTGTATCGTGCCGATGGCCAGATAGGCGCCCGGAGAGACATTCAGGCAGGTACCAGTCGGTGCCGGTGTAACCGTTACAGCGGAATTCGCCTGGAAAGAGATAAACAGCGACAGAATCCAGACCGCAACAGCGCGGGTTAAAAGATCGTGTTTCATAGTATTACAATGCTTTGGCTTATTAAACCTCATGCTTATAAATTGGTTACGCCAACGTACACGAAAACAGGCTTTTCATCAATCCAATGCGGCGCATTCTTGCCGTTGTAAGAAATGGGCGGTCCGCAGTTGAAATGTTGAAGCTTCCAGGGCAGCACTCCAGCGCTTTGCAACTACTCCTTAAGGACTACTTGCCTAATAATGAGATCCTTGTAATTAAAGCAACGCCATCATCTATAAAATCTCCTACAAAAAAGCTGGAAAAAGTCATCGTATAGACCAGAAATTTAACGCACGGGGCTGTAAGCAGAACGGCATTACAGCATGGCCAGATCTCAAAAACTGTATGCGTACCGGCGCATTCCTACATAAAAAGAAGCCTGGCCGGCCACACAAAAATGGCCTCTTCTACCGCGCGATTGGCCCGCATCGCTTGCAAAAATACCGGTCGCCAGGCACGGTTTTCATTGACATCCCCTTTCCGGCAGGGCCGGATCTGACAGCCATATGCGCGCACAACGCCCGATATGACCACGTTTCAGGATTCCGTACTCACCCGCTTCATGCCTACACGTAATTAACTTTCAAGTGTTAATAATTACAAGCCAACAACTTACACAAAGCACAAAATCCAAATACATTTACAAACACAAATCAGATGACAGGGCAGCGCAAGGGGCGCAGATTATAGAGAGGTTGATAGCAGACAAAGAGGGGTTGGTGAAAAGAGAGGTTGAAAAAGCGGAAGTCCAAACTTAACCTGGCCGGTCATCCACTGAACTAAACGAGTACCGAATTTATATTTTGATTTGATTTACCGCCCAGGCGGCGGCTGTCATAAAGAATAATGGTTTCATAGGGTTAGTCTTTTCGTTTGTTTTAAAACCCCGCACACCTTGCGGGGTTTTTTCTTTACCTGGAATACCTGCTGTTGTACCCCTAACATTCGTCCCGGCATGGAGCTGCCGGGTGCCTGGTACCGTCAATAAAAGTTTCCTGTCCTGGCAGTTAATGGGATCCGTTCTCCTCTCCTTCCGAAGGCTCCTCGTCATCATGACCTTCGGGTTTCTCCATCTTAAGTGGTATGCCCAGTTTATCCTCCAGCATCCCCGAAAGCGCAAATACGTCTATCTGCTTGGCCACAATCTTTTTTTCGGCATCCAGCAGGAAAAGCTGCGGGGTGGTCTTGATATCCAGCTCGTACCTGAAATTATTCTGGAAATCCATGTCGGCCACGTTTATCCAGTTCAGGTCATGCTCATTGATGAAATCCTTCCACTTCTGCAATTCCGCCTCATTGTCCACCGCGTATACCTCCAGGCCCTGATCTTTCGCCTTATCATAAAGGGTCTTAAGCTTTGGAACGGTGGTCTTGCAATGGCCGCAGTCCGGATCCCATATCAGCAGCACGGTCCAGGGCGCCTTAATGTCGTGCAGTGAACGGTAAACCCCGGAGGTATCCTTCAACACCATGCTTCGCATGGGCTTGCCTAAAAGTATCGGGTCCAGGATCCGGGCGCGCTCCTGTATCTTGTAAATAGTGGTGGAATCCGCCCAGAAAGCCTTTTCCCTGGTGTAGTAGTTCTTCGCCATGTGGACAAATACGGCGTCCATGCCCATGATCTTGGAAGTCTCGTACTGGTTGGTGATCCACCAAACGATAAACTTGTAGATGTCCGGGCTATCCTGCGCCTTTTCAATCAGGAAGTCGGCTGTGGCATTGATCGAGTCAGGGATCTGGGGTGTCAGCTTCTTGACGTACTGCTCGATCTTAGGGTACAGGACGGGTGTGCGGATCAACCTGTTGTCAGATAGGTCTACATGTTCCAGGAACCGCTCCCGGTACTGGTAAAACAGCGCCACGCTGTCCACCGCTCCGGACGCATCCAGCGGCTTTTCAGCGGGCATATTTACTTCCTTCGTCGCCTTGAACACATTGGTCATCAGCATGTCGGGATTATCCCGGATAAACTGTTCCTTGAACGCAATTACCTCGTCATTCAGCGCCATCATGCGCTTGCGCACCTCGTCACGCTCCTGCGGCTTGGATTCAAGTGCCCCGAAGCGACTCTGAAGAGTCTTCATTTCGGCCGCCTTGGCGTTTATATAGACAAGGTATTCGTAAAAAATCCTGTTGTCTTCTGACCCTTCAACCTTCATATGATTAATGAAGCCCGACCTGTCCGTATTCAGTTTGAATCGCTGGTCCCTGTCGACTACCATCTCCAGGTATGTCTTGTCATGAAGCACAAAGAGGTAAATGCCTGGATGCAGCAGCGTGTCTGCACTATAGGTGGCGGCGCCTTGCGCGTTTACCCTTACGGAGTCAATAATGTATTGCTTGTCGCCGAAATAATTTGCCAGGTAACAGAACGAATCCGGTTCAAGCCCTTTCACCGTAACTGTAATCTCGAAACCTTTCCCGGTTGCGGTTTCCTGGGCGGCCACCGAAAAGGACAGCGCACAAACCAGCAGGACCGCCGGATAGAAAATACCACTCTTCATTACATCGTTTTTAGCCAGCCAAAAGTAACGAATGGAGCGGTGAAGAATCTATGAAACCATTGGTGGTTTTACACACATTTAACTATCCGTTAACGCTTACCTGGGCGGCTGCTTGTGATGCCCTTTCCCGGATTGAATGCATTTCCTCCCCGGGCTTCCCGTAAGCAAGTGCGACAGCCATCCGCCTGTACGGACGCGTGACAGGCTTGCCAAAAACACGGATGTCGGTACGCGGCATGGCAGCGGCGTTTCCCAGGCCTTCGATGCGCGGCCATGAAGCATTCTCGTCTGCGGCGAGGATTACGTGGCTGGCACCCGGCATCCCGGCGGTAATAGCCGGTATGGGCAAGCCCAGCACGGCGCGGGCATGCAACTCGAATTCGGAGAAATTCTGGGTTCCGGCCAGGGTGACCATTCCCGTATCGTGGGGCCTGGGTGACAATTCTGAAAAATACACGCCGTCCCGGGTCAGGAAGAATTCCACCCCCCAGATCCCGGGACCGCCAAGGCTGGAGGTCACCTTTTCCGCCATCGCCCGGGCTTCCTCCAGTTGCTGTTCATCCATGTCATGCGGCTGCCAGCTTTCCTGGTAGTCGCCGCGCTCCTGGCGGTGACCGATGGGCGGGCAGAATAATACCGGGCCGTCGATCTGGGTAACGGTAAGCAACGTGATTTCACTTTCAAACCGCACGAAGGCCTCGATGATTACCTCGTTGCCGTCGCCGCGTTGGCCGCTTTGCGCATAGTCCCAGGCCTTCATTGCATCGTCACGCGTACGGACAAGAGACTGTCCCTTGCCGGACGATGACATAAGCGGCTTCACGATGCAGGGAAGACCCAATTCGTCCACGGCCGCCTGCACCCCTTCCAGGGTGGTCGCATACCGGTAATTGGCAGTCCGCAATCCCAGCTCCACTGCCGCCAGGTCGCGAATCGCCTTTCTGTTCATGGTAAAGTTGACTGCGCGCGCACTGGGAATGACCCGGATGCCATCTTTTTCATAATCATAAAAACGCTCCGTGCGGATGGCCTCTACCTCCGGGACGATGATATCCGGTTGATGCTTATGGACAATGGTGTCGAGCGCGTCACCATCAAGCATGTTCACCACTTCACGGTCATGGGCCACCTGCATGGCAGGAGCATGGTCGTACTGATCGACAGCCACCACATACTGCCCCAGCCGCTGGCAGGCGATAACGAATTCCTTGCCGAGTTCACCGGATCCCAGCAGCATGATCTTCTTGCGCATATCAATAAATTTGAAGTAAAATTACGCCTTTGGAACGCAACTGATGACACGCCGGATTGCATTCGACTTTCTACTCGACTACCTCCACCCGCTGCCGGTAAAGGTCAGGCCCATGTTCGGGTGCCATGCTTTCTACCTGGCGGGGAAGCTGATGTTCGTGACGCGCAGGAAGGAAGATCATGCCGAAGTGAACGGGCTCTGGATTGCCACCACCCATGCACATCATGCGAGCCTGGAAAGCCAGATGCCCGGACTTTCATCCGTGACCGTGCTGAATGGCGGCAAGGGTGAAACGGCCTGGCGGCTGTTGCATGAAGACCTGCCGGACTTCGAGCGGGACGCCATCCGCATATGTGAAATGATCAGGAACGGGGATCCGCGCATAGGCACTATTCCAAAGGCCCGCCGGTCAAAAACCGTACGTTCTAAGAAAATCGACTGACCTGGCGATGTCGACCGAAAGCTGCCGGTCGGCTGCCATGAAGGAGACCTCCTCCCGGTAAGCTTCCACCATCTGCTCCTGCGCCGGTGACGAACGCAACGGCCTCCTGAACTCGAGTCCCTGGGCGGCCGTCAGCAACTCGATGGCGAGAATCCGCTCCACATTTGCATTGACATCAATAAGCTTCGTGGCCGCATTGGCGCCCATGCTGACATGATCCTCCTGTCCGTTGGAGGAAACGATCGAGTCCACGGATGCCGGCGTGCACAGCTGCTTGTTCTGGGATACCAGCGAGGCCGCGGTATACTGGGGAATCATCAACCCGCTGTGCAGCCCCGGCTCGCGGGCCAGGAATACCGGCAGGCCGCGCTGGCCGGAAAGCAGCTGGTAGGTCCGCCGTTCCGAAATGCTTCCCAGTTCCGCCATGGCGATGGCCAGGAAATCCAGCGCCAGCGCCAGCGGTTGCCCGTGGAAATTACCCGCGGAGATTACGAGATTCTCCTCAGGGAAAAGCGTGGGATTATCCGTCACCGAGTTTATTTCCGTCTCGAAAACACCCGACACGTACCCGATGGTGTCGGCGCTGGCGCCATGCACCTGCGGTATGCAACGGAATGCATATGGATCCTGCACGTGCTTCTTGGGCCTTGCGATCAGCTCGCTGCCTTCAAGCCATTCGCGCACGCGCCTGGCGATGTCCCCCTGCCCGGCATGCGGCCTCACGCCATGCACCGCAGGATGAAATGCTTCTGCCCTTCCGTCGAATACATCCAGGGACAGCGCCGCGATACGAGCCGCCGCTGCGGAAAGCCGGTTGGCGTCGAACAGCGCATGAATGCCGTAGGCCGTCATGAACTGCGTACCGTTGAGCAGTGCCAGCCCTTCCTTCGCTTCAAGTTGCAGCGGTTTCCATCCCAGCTCCCCGAGCACGGAGGCTGCCGCCTGTCTCTTACCCTTGTAATGGACCTCTCCCTCGCCAATCAGGGGCAGTGACAGGTGTGCAAGCGGTGCCAGGTCACCGGAAGCGCCCAGTGAACCTTGCTGGTACACGACCGGCAGCACTTCATGGTTATAAAAGTCTATCAGCCGCCGGACCAGTTCGAGCCGGACGCCCGAATGTCCCAGCCCGAGACCATGCGCCTTGAGCAACAGCATCAGTCTCACCAGCTCCCCCGGCACCTCTTCACCCGTGCCGCATGCATGGGACCGGATCAGGTTGGTCTGGAGCGCGCGTGTATCTCCTTCCGGGATACGCTTGTTATACAAGGCACCGAAACCGGTATTGATGCCATAATAGATATGGTCGCCTGACGATAGCTTTTCCTCGAGGAATGCCCTGCAGGCCCTGATCCGCTCTGATGCACCGGTGCTCAGCGAAAGCTGTGCCCCACCGGCGATGATCTCACCAATAGCGGACAGGTCCAGCGGTTCCGGTGTCAGTTCAAGTTTCACCATCTTTTCGGATCTTTTCGATTAACGCCTGTACTGTCATGTCTTCCTGTTCACCGGAACGCATATCCTTTACTTTGACGTTTCCCGATTTAATTTCCTCGCTGCCAAGCAGGGCTACAAACGGAATCGCGTTGGCATCCGCGTAACTCATTTGTTTCTTGACTTTCGCGGCATCAGGGTAAACCTCTGTGGCGATGCCGGCCAGCCGCATGCGATCCGCCATCCCGAGCGCCTGTCCTGCCTCCGCTTCGCCGAAGTTCACGAACATCACTCGTGTAACGGTCCCTGGCGCCCTGTTATCAAATTTCCCCAATCCGGTCATCACATCGTGGATGCGGTCCACGCCGAAGGAAATCCCCACCCCGCTCACACCCGGCAGCCCGAAAACACCGGTCAGGTCATCATACCTTCCGCCACCGAGCAGGCTTCCGCCGAACTGGGAATCCTTTTCAGTGCATTTTACCTCGAAAATCATCCCGGTATAGTAATTCAGCCCGCGGGCAAGGGTCAGGTCAAATTTCAAACTTGCGTTTCCCTCCCTTCCGGAAAGGTCCAGGACGGACTGCACTTCCCCGATCCCCTTTTCACCAGGTTCGGAACCACGCAGGAATTCCGTTAAATGACCACCCGGTTCACCGGCAGGTCTGCTGTTCGCCAGCAATTCCTCCAGCTTTGCAAGTGCCTCGGAGGGTATGCCACGGGAACGCCATTCGTCCATCACCTTTTCGAGCCCGGCTTTCTCCAGCTTGTCAAGCCCGATGGTCAGCTCCATAAACCGGTCAGGGATGTCAAGTTTTTCAGCGAGGCCCGCAAGCACTTTCCTGTTGTTCACCCGGAGTTCTGTTCGGATGTCAAGTGCGGTAAACACTTCCGTGATCATCTGCACCATTTCCACCTCGTTGAGCAATGAATCGGAACCGATCACATCTGCATCGCACTGGTAGAATTCGCGGTACCTCCCTTTCTGGGGCCGGTCGGCGCGCCACACAGGCTGTACCTGGTACCGCTTGAACGGAAAGGTGATTTCGTTCCGGTGCATGACCACATACCTGGCGAACGGAACGGTAAGGTCATAACGCAGCCCTTTCTCGGAAAGGTCGTGGATCTTTGCCGGACCCTCGGGAAGCTTGCCGGAGTTGAGCACCCGGTAAAGCAGCGTATCGCCTTCCGCACCGTACTTGCCCTCGAGGACCGAAAGGTTTTCCATCGCAGGTGTTTCAATCTGCCGGTAGCCATGCTGCCGGTACACTTGGCAGATGGCGTTCAGGATAAAGTTCCGCCGTGTCATGTCGACCGGCGAAAAATCACGCATGCCCTTGGGGATGGTGGGTTTCATAAGCGCTGAAAAGCTACTAAATACCTGTGAATCGAACCGGGGCCTTTCGGGTTGTCATGTCTTTACCAGTTGCTTGTACCGGATGCGTTTGGGCGTTACATCTCCAAGCCGCTTCTTCCTGTTTTCCTCGTAATCCGAGAATCCGCCCTCGAAATAGTACACTTTTGAGTCTCCTTCGAATGCGAGTATATGCGTGCAAACCCTGTCCAGGAACCACCGGTCATGGGATATGATCACGGCACACCCCGCGAAATGATCAAGGGCTTCTTCAAGTGCACGGAGCGTATTGACGTCGATGTCGTTCGTGGGTTCGTCGAGCAGGAGCACGTTGGCTTCTGACTTTAGCGTGAGGGCCAGGTGCAGCCGGTTGCGCTCTCCGCCTGAGAGCACACCGCATTTCTTTTCCTGGTCGGCCCCGTTGAAATTGAACCGTGCCACATATGCCCGCGAGTTAATGCTCTTCCCGCCCATTTCGATTGTTTCATGGCCGCCGGAAATCGTTTCCCAGACCGTTTTTTCCGGATCTATTTCAGCATGCGCCTGGTCGATATAGCCGGGCACCACGGTGGGGCCCATCACGAATGAGCCGCCATCGGGCTTCTCCATATCCATGATCATCCTGAATATGGTGGTCTTGCCCGCCCCATTGGGCCCGATGATACCCACTATGCCGTTCGGGGGAAGCCGGAAATTCAGGTCATCGTAAAGGCACTTGTCACCGTACGATTTGACCACCTGCTCCGCGTCGATGACCTGGTTGCCCAGCCGCGGTCCGTTGGGTATAAATATCTCGAGTTTTTCTTCCTTTTGCCTGACGTCCTCATTCAACAGGCTCTCATATGCTTTCAGCCTGGCCTTCCCCTTGGCATGCCTTGCCTTCGGACTCATGCGCACCCACTCCAGCTCCCGTTCCAGGGTGCGTCGCCGCTTGCTTTCCTGTTTCTCTTCCTGGGCCAGGCGTTTTGATTTCTGATCGAGCCATGATGAGTAGTTTCCTTTCCAGGGCAGCCCTTCCCCGCGGTCGAGCTCCAGGATCCAGCCTGCCACATTGTCGAGGAAATACCGGTCGTGCGTTACCGCGATGACCGTACCGGCGTACTGGCG
>JAHEKC010000093.1 GCA_024638565.1 Bacteroidota bacterium | reverse complement strand
TTACACTGCTATCACCCGCCTGAACCATTGCCGCCGTGTGCTGGCTGGCAATGAGGATCCCACCTGACTTTTCCAGCCATACCCGATGACGCTCCGCCTGATACCGGTCCTGCTGTGCTTTTTTGCTTTCAGCGCTTCCATGGCCCAGCCTTCCGGGGAAGCAAGCCTGAATGTATTCGTGGAAGACAAGCTGAGCGAATTTCCAGTTCCCCCGGCCAAGCATAACAGGCTCTTCTACCTGCAGCGCAACAAGAACTCCAATACGGTAGTCTACGAGGCAAATCTCCTTCCGGACGGCAGCTTTGATCCTGACAGGCCCGTTTCCGTTTATTGGATCCGGTACGACGAAGGCAATGTCATCAAGGAACTTAACTGGATCCAGCGTTGGCTGGCATATGGCGTTGATTCGGAGCCGGTCGGAGACGGCACCGGAAATTATGTCGTGACTCCTGTGGCCCTGAAAAGCCGGAAGCTTACGCTGACCAGGGGTGACGATGGCAGACCGGTTGTTTACCTGGACCTTAAAGGCCGCAAGGCACGATTGGATCGCATTTATGCGGAAGCATCCGAGACGAGCTGGTTACCGACAGTAAAGTTTGTCCAGCTTAAAGGCGTGGCTGTTGAATCCGGAAAGGAAGTGGTCGAGTATATTTTTCCCAAGAACAACTGACGGGAAGCGCCAGGCCATCAGGCCTTTTTTTCCTGTTTGAGATTGTAGGTGAAGAGGAAAAGCAGGAATCTCGAAATGGTATAGGCCCCCCAGTCGACGAATCGCGTAAACAGGTTTGTTTTCAAGCTGTACTTTTCAAGTGTGATTTGCCGGCAGTGATTTTTGATCATACCTTCAAGATCTTCGTTCACTGATTCCACGAACGACTTCTCCCTGATATCGAGGTTAAGCTCAATGCTGGCTGATGAGCTGAGATTATTGATGTTGTATGAGCCTATGGTCATCCATGCCCCGTCGCACGTGGCGACTTTTGCATGCATCACCGTCCGTGTATATTCATATACTTCGAATCCACTCTCCAGCATCCACTGGTAGAGGTATCGTGCGGCATACCTGGAGATCTGCACATCGCTAACGCCTGCAAGGATCACGCGCAGCCGGACCCCCCGCCTTGCCGCACGCTGCATGCGAAGCCGAAACAGCCGGTTAGGGAAAAAATAGCTGGAAATAATCAGGAGGTCATCTTGCGCATGATGCAGCATTTCGACATAGCTCTTGAGGACATTGATTTCACCGCGTACCCAGTCGTTGCGCCGCACCCTTACCAGGGCGGGGTGCGGGTTGGAAGCCGTTGAAAACCTGAATTTGTGTTCCACGTTGGGCAATACGCCTCCGGGACTTTTCCGGTTCCATAGCCTGCGGCAAACGGTATGAAGCGTGGCAGAAGCCTGTCCTTCCGTCCAGACCGCGTTCCGTGGTACCGGTCACTGATGTTGATGCCCCCCACCAGAGAGAATCGTTCGTCGCAAACGACCACCTTATGGTGAAGCCTCCGACCGAAATAAAATTTTTTTCCGCTAAAAAGGGGTTCGAAATAACGAAAGTAAATACCAGATTCCAGGAATTCTCTAATCCACGCATCGCTGAAGCCGGTAGCATACCCGTCGCACAGCAGGTATACCCTTACACCGCGCTCCGACGCCCGGACCAGCGCGTCCTTGATCCGTTTGCCGGTGCCGTCATCACTAAAAATATATGTCTGGAAATGGATGACCTTGCCGGCCTCATCGAGCATCTTCTCCAGGGTGTCAAAAAACTCCTTCCCCCCGTGAATGAACTTAACCCTGTTCTGGGGATTGAAGGCTGTCGAGGTCCGGTGGGGAATAAACTTCATGCAACGACAAAGGTACTGACACCATTCCTGCGGGTGGCAGGTGCTCAGAACCTCATGTTCACCCGAAGATTAATGGTACGTGCGGAAAGGAAGTTGGGTACGGCATAGCTCCGGTTAGTGATGTCCGATATCCATATATAGGATATCGTGTTATTTACCTGCAGCAGGTTGAATACCTCCAGGCTCACCCACAGGGAGCGGATCCGGTTTGCCCACTTCAGCCTTGATTGGCGGGGATTGTCCTCGTCAATGAAGGTTTTGGAGAACCCAATATCCACCCGGCGGTAATAGGGTACGCGAAAGACGTCCTGGTACTTGTCGTTTCCGGGCGGACCGAAAGGCAGCCCTGTCCCGAACACAAGGGTCATATGCATCTTCCAGCTAGGGAATCGTGGTATGTAATCCTGGAAGAACATGCTGAAGGTTACCCGCTGGTCCGTGGGGCGGGGCAGGTTACCCGGGAAACGCAGCAGGCTGTCCGTTGCGGCGTTGTCAGCTGTATAGCCCGGATAAATCTTCTCACCGCTCGCATTGTAATAGTCGTAGTAAAAGTCATCGGAAAGGTTTTCCTCCGTTTTGAGGATGGAAAGGCTGATCCAGGATTCCGTTCCTGGCACGAACTCGCCGTTCACACGGAAATCGGCACCCGTCGCATACCCGGATGAGTTGTTGGCTGCAAAATATCGAACCCGCAGGTTCTCCACCTTGTACGGCACCAGGTTATCCAGTTTCTTGTAATAGAATTCGGAAACAAGTTTAAATTCCCGCCCGAACGCCAGGAACTGGTAATCGCCGCCGGCCACAAAGTGAATCGAGCGCTGGGCTTTCACGTCCGGGTTGATACCGCCTTCCAGGTTCCTGAGTTCACGGTAAAACGGGGGCTGATAGTAATAGCCCGCTGCGCCCCTGAAAACAAGGTTTCGGCGCCAGGGCGGCTTGTATGAAAACAGCAACCTGGGGCCCGTAACCAGCTCTCCGTTCAGGGCAGCATAGTGTGCGCGCCACCCTGCCGTGACGGATACCCTTCTTTCAGTTCCCAGGAGCCGGTTGTAATTCACAAACCCGTGAACCCGTTCATTCGTCAGGGAGATATCGGTCCTGAGTACATCCTGCAATTCTATTTGCTGGCTGTAAGGCCCGGGCTGTCCTGCCTGGTCGCGCGGATGGGGCAGGGAGTAGCCTGCGGAATCCACGTAGCTCCATTCACGCAGCTCGTCATCGAATGCCTCATGCTGGTACTTGATACCCCAGTTCAGTTCTGAACGGTACCCGTAAAGGGCGCCCCGGTGTTCAAAATTGTAAACGTCAGCGGATAGCTCGTTGCGCGCATGGTCAAGCAGCGAACCCACCCCCCTGCTAGCTACCGACTCACCGAATTCGTCACTGCCCAGGTCCCGCTCCAGCTCGTCGAGAAAGTATTGCCCAAGGATGTCGAACGATTCCGACTCCACGGTCCGGAAGGCGGAGGCCAGAAACTTAAGTTTCAGGCTGTCCGTGGGAAAATGGGTCAGTGAGATCCCGCCCATGCCAGTTTCGAACTGGTCTACTTCCTGCCCGTCAAAGTAAATGGTCAGGCGAAGCGCCTCGTTGATAGTGCCGAATTCAGTCTCCCTTGTTTCCGGTACCACCCGGTACTTGTTGCGTGCATAATGTCCAAGGAACGCCATGGAGGTGCGATCCGAAATCCTGTAATTCAGGCTTGACTGGAAATCCAGGAAGGAGGGCTTGTATTCGCCTTTCGTTTCTAGGGAATTGAGCAGATACTGGTTAGACTTGTACCGGACCCCGGTCAGGTAGGAGAATCGTTTGGACGCCCCTTCCAGGTGCAGACCGCCTCCCAGCAGGCTGCCGTAAACGGTGCCGCCGAATTTATCCGGCTTCCGGTAGGAAACATCCAGTACGGACGAAAGCTTGTCACCATATTCAGCTGCAAATCCTCCTGCCGAGAAGTTAACCGCGTTTACCATTTCAGGGTGGATGAAGCTAAGCCCTTCCTGCTGCCCGGACCGTACCAGCAACGGCCGGTAAATCTCAAAATCGTTTACATAAACGAGATTCTCATCGTAATTGCCGCCGCGCACGAAATACTGGGAACTAAGCTCACTGGGCATGTTGACCCCTGGCAGGGTTTTCAGCACACTTTCGAAACTTCCGGAAGGCGTGGGGATGGCTTCTATTGTCCTAGGATCTATGCGGATGATACCTGCTTCCCGCGATCTTTCATCACTGACCACTACCGTGGGCAGGTTTTCCTCGCCGGCAGAAAGCTGGCGGTTCAGCTCCCGTCGCTCACCGGCGCGAAGCCGCACGGAAACCCGCTGCATCTGAAAGCCCAGGTGTGAAAAGGCGATGGTGATGTCAGTTTGAGCCGGCACCTCCAGGGAGTAAGCGCCCCGGTCATCGGTGGCCGCACCACCGGGCAGGCCCACGGCAGCCACATTGACGTTGGCCTTGGGCAGGCCCGAAGGATCTTTAACCACACCGTAAACTGTTCCCGTCTGCTGTGCCAGGGAAGCGGAAGCGCATGCCATCAGCAACAGGGCAGGCAGGTAAATGTTCCGGGAAGGGAATTTCAGCAACGGGATGTAAACAGGAAGGGAAAAGGTCATTCGTCGTGGGTTCATGCCGGCACACGGGCCGGAATCGAATGAAGATCAGTCGTCGTACTTATCCTCCTGGCGTTTATAAGCGCCGCTTTTCCATGAGTCGATGAACTTGGCCCAGGCAATGGGGTTAAGCAGGTTGTTCATGGGTAATTGTCCAACGGTATACAACCTTGAATATTGCTCCTGCATACTTACCTTGTATGCCTCGCTGCCGTCGGCCGGCAGGTTTTGTGCGATCTCCTGCAGCCGCCTGTTTTCGAGGTTCCGTCGGGCCCGCTGTAAATCGTCATCAGGCACTTCGAGATTCAGGAATGCCTGCTTGAATTGCTCCCGCGTTGGCCAGGGGAATATCACGGCTTCCTGAAGCTGGACGGTGTCCCTAGTGAGCACCTGGATCAGTGAATAATGGTTATCTGAAAGCGAATCCGGTATGACAAATTCAGCCTTCTTGAAGCCAATGCAGGAAAAGTCGATGGTGTCGTTCACGCGCGCGACAAATGAAAAGAATCCGAAAAAGTCGCTGATGGTTCCCCGGTAGGTATTCCGGATGATGATACTAGAAAAGGGCAATGGCTGCAGGCTGTCAGAGGCTACCACCACCCCTGAAAACTGCACCAGGTCATCGTCCTGCTGGGCTTGAACGGACAGCGGAAACAGGAACAGCAGGGCAAGCAATATTCTCCTGAACATAAATGCGATACTGACAAAAATAGGCAATTGGCCTGTATGGCCCCGTGACTGACCGCTGCCCGGGGGTTTACGGGTAAGATGTATATTTACCCGCATACCATAACCGCATTTAAGGATGATTTTATGAGCGGGATGCTGAAAGGATCCACCGTCAGGCTCAGGGCTGTTGAACCCAGCGACCTGGAATTAATGTATGAATGGGAAAACGATCCCGATATCTGGAAGGTTAGCGGTACCGTCTCGCCATACTCCAGGTATACGCTTGATGAGTATATCAAGACCTGTGAGAAGGACATTTATGCCAACCGGCAGCTTCGTTTCGCGATAGAGCTGCTGGATCATACCCGGCAAACCGTTGGTTTGATAGACCTGTTCGAATTCGATCCACAGCATCGCAAGGCCGGGGTGGGCATCCTTATAGGCGATCGCGGGCAGCGCAGAAAGCACTTTGCACGGGAGGCACTGGGCCTCCTGGTGGATTATGCCTTCAACCACCTGAACCTTCACCAGCTATACTGCAACGTACCGGAATCCAACAATGCGAGTCTCCGGCTCTTCACATCGGCAGGCTTTCGAGAAGCGGGCATATTGAAGGACTGGGTCTTTTCAAGGAATATCTGGGAGAATGTGGTACTGTTCCAGCATATCAATGAAGAAGACCAGGAAGATTGATTTTCCGGTCCGTACGAAATATCTATTCGTCCTGTTATTGGCGGCATTCGCTGCAGCGCTGATCCGATGTGGCGGAATGGAGGAGCAGGGTCAACCGGAATATGCCGGCCTCAGGCCAGATGCCGAATACGCGGGCATGGAAGCCTGCCGTTCATGCCATGCGGATATTTACAAGACTTTTTCCCACACCGGCATGGGACAGTCCTTCGAGGCATCTTCTCTTGCCAGGAGTGCAGCGGGTCCCGGTCCGCACGCGCCTGTTTATGATCCGCACCTGGACTTTTATTACATGGCCGAATGGCGCAATGACAGCTTGTTTATCTTGGAATACAGGCTTAGTGACGGGGATACGCTTCATGCCAGGCGCCAGTTTATCCACTATATAGTCGGTTCCGGACAGCATACGAATTCTCATATCTACAACCGGAACGGGTACCTGCATCAGGCGCCGTTGACGTTTTACACCCAAAATGAGAAATGGGACCTTCCGCCGGGATACGAGAATGGCGGGAATTCCAGGTTCAGCCGCATGATCGGGCTTGAGTGCATATCCTGCCATAACGCGCTGCCGGAAATGGTTTTAGGCTCCGAAAACAAGTATACCGCTATAGGCAACGGAATCGACTGCGAGCGATGCCACGGCCCCGGCGCCCGGCATGTGGCGGAAAAACGGGCCGGCAAGTTGGTGGACATAAGGACGGAGACAGACTATACCATCGTCAACCCGGCAAAGCTGGAGCCCGGTCTTCAATTCGATGTATGCCAGCGTTGCCACATCCAGGGCAATGCGGTGCTGCGTGAGGGGAAATCCTTTTTCGATTTCAGACCGGGTATGCAGCTGAGTGACGTGATGCACATATTCATGCCGGTCTGGCAAGGCATGGAAGACGAACACATAATGGCGTCGCATGCCGAAAGGCTTAAAATGAGCCTTTGTTTCAAATCCCCGGCATCGCCGGAAGACGATTCAGGCGCTGGCCACGCCCCGCTGACTTGCATCACGTGCCATGACCCGCATGTAAGCGTCAGGCAGACTTCCTCCAGCAGTTTCAATAATGCCTGTTTCGGATGCCACACGGATAAGGATGAAGATTGTACCGCCCCGCGTGAAGACCTGGAGCACGAGGGATTCAATTGCGTGCACTGCCATATGGAAGGCTCCGGCACCATTGACATCCCGCATGTAAAGGTAACAGACCATTTTATCCGCAAACCGGTAAGCGACTCACTAGTGGAACGCATCAGGACCTTTGTAGGCATTGAATGCATTCATGCACCTGACGCACCACCCGAAGCAAGGGGAATGGCATACATCCAGTACTATGAGAAATTCGGTTTCGATCGCTTCGCGCTTGATTCAGCTAAAAAATATTTTCCGGAAGGCACGAATGCGGACGTGCGAAGGTTCCTGCACCAGCTCGTACATATCGCTTTCCTGGAAAAGGATTACAGAAGGGTCGTTGACCTTAGACGGCGTGCGGGAATAGAAGCAGGTTCTTTCGGCATCACTTCATGGTCAAACCGAGACGCCTGGTCATGCTACAGGATAGGCGAGGCCATGCGCGGACTGGGGGTGGAGGGCGCCCTGGGGTTCCTGGACAGGGCCGCGGAACTTGCCCCATACAACCTGGAATTTCGAAGCGTCTACGGCACGGCCCTCATGGAGGCCGGAAGGACGGCGGATGCGAAAAAGGCATTCCGCTTCATCCTGGAGGAGTTCCCGGACCACGTGCAGGCGATGTCTAACCTGGGTTACATCCTCCTGTCAACCGAGGGGGACACCACCGGATCGTACGACCTGTACATGCGGGCGCTGTCACTTGATCCCGGCTTCCTCTCTGCCAGGTACAACCTTGCCGGATGGTACCTGTACCGTCAACGCTTTACCGAGGCGAAGCATACCCTGCAGGAAATCCTGCGGGATCATCCCGGAGAGCAGCGGGCGCGGTCAATCCTGTCCAGCCTGCCTGCCCCGCCGTAAACCGGCAACAAAACCGGCACTGAATCGTTAAATTTACCATAGACCTGAGATGATCAAGAGAATAACCTGGATAGGAGTATTGATAGTGGCCGCGGCGCTTCTATTCACGGGGTACCGCGTGTACAACCGGATCTTCCGGCCCAATACGGGCTACACCGGCGATACCTTTGTTCATATACCCACAGGGGCTGGCTTCGACCAGGTGGCCGGATTGCTTGCCACACAGGGGCTCCTGAACGACACGTCTTCCTTCCGCTGGGTCGCGGAGAGAATGAACTACACGGACCGTGTTTTACCCGGACGGTACCGGGTTTCACCGGGGATGAACAACAAGGAACTGGTGGCCCTGCTGAGGTCTGGACGGCAGGAACCGGTCCGGCTGGTCCTGAACAGCGTGCGGATCAGGGAACAGCTTGCAGGCAGGGTTTCTGCAGTGCTGGAAGCTGATTCTGCGGAATTGCTCAGGCTGCTGAGGGATAACGGCTACCTCGAAGCATTTGGGTTCGACACGCTAAACTGCCTTTCAATGTTCGTTCCCAACACCTATGAATTCTACTGGAATACGGGACCCGGGGAGTTTATCAATCGCATGAACCGGGAATACCAGGCGTTCTGGACGGCGGACCGGCAAACGCAGGCTGCCAGGGCCGATCTGAGCGTGCACGAGGTCTCCGTGCTGGCAAGCATCGTGGAACAGGAAACAAGGAAGGCAGATGAAAAACCAATGATTGCCGGTGTTTACATCAACAGGTATAGGAAGGGCTGGAAGCTGGAAGCCGATCCCACGCTTGTTTTCGCCCTGGGAGACTTTTCCATCAGGAGAGTATTGCATAAATACAAGGAAATTGACTCTCCGTTTAACACGTACATGTATGCCGGCCTGCCGCCTGGCCCCATTTGCATACCCTCAATCTCATCGATTGACGCCGTGCTGAACTACGCGGATCATAAATACATGTACTTCTGCGCAAGGGATGATTTTTCCGGTTACCATGTATTTGCCCGTACGTATTCCGAGCACCTGGCCAATGCAAGACGCTTTCAGCGTGAACTAAACAGGCGGAATATCAACTCCTGACACGCCCCTGCTGGCAACATCACCGTCAGGAATCCCTATTTTTGGCTCCTGCATGATGGGAAAGAGAATATTCCTTGTTCTGGTAATCGAATGCTGCTGGCTGGCAGCGCTGGCGGATGAAATGCCCGTCTTGCTGCGTATTCCCCGTGCGGAGCAGCACGATACCACTGGTTGCAATATTGTAGATGAGGTAACGGGACTGGTTTACCAGCTCATCCTCGAGGGAAAGGCCAAGCTCTGGGATTCGAGGCTTAAGGACATCCGCATCACCCCGTCTACACTGCAATCCCTCGAGAAGTCTTCGGGAACCAGCTTTACGAACCCTGAGGTCATATACATTTATGAGCACTGGGACCGGGACGGGGAGGACCTGGTGTCCCGGACCCTTGGTTTTATGTTTGTAAACAGCAACTCAGCAGGAAACGAGGTGTCCTACGGCTATGTAGACTATGATGAGCTTAAGACGCCCTTCATCAGAAAGCGGATTGCCGCCAATCCCAACATTAACAACGATGTCTCGCTGGCGATGATGCTGCATAAAAAACCCTTCCATTACAATATCATTCAGTTCGGCGGGAAAGCCATCACCGCGGGAGCGGAATCACGCCGGATCAAGAGCGAATTTGTTGCGGGAAGGGAATTCAACAAATCAGTGCCGGTGCCGGATATCCAGGAAAGAGATGTGGAGTATATCATCGACCTGCGGCCAAAAACGGATGATGAGAAGACCAGGAAGGGGAATGCATTGCTGGGAGAGATTGAGAAATTCCTGAAAGCGAATGAGGAAGTGTTTTTTAACATGGGCGGTGATCGAGTAAGAAATTACATTTCCGGGAAAGGAAAGATTGATGTGACCAGGCTTCGTGTCAGTGAAACATGGAAGAAGCGCAACGGGATTATTTCGTTCGAGACCCTTGAAATCACGGTTTATATAAACGACACCGCCATGGCACCGGTGCCTTTTAACAAGGTCCTTTGGTGGGGGGTTTTTATTGAAGAGAAAAGCATGTACGAACTTTTCAGGGAAAAGGATTTCACCCTGTTCATCACCAGGATCAATTCGACTGAAATACCGGGTAAGGACGCTTACCTGTACTATAAGGCCCTGATGTCAGCTGAATGGCGACAGCTGACAGAGTATGTTAAGAATTACTAAGACCATTCAATCAACAATTTAATTATGTCCAAGGCGGATAAAATCAAGTTTGGTACCGATGGCTGGCGTGCCATTATAGCGGATGACTTCACGGTGGATAATGTGGCACGTGTCACGGATGCCGTGGCACGATGGCTGAAGGAAGTGAAGAGAATTGAGAGGCCCGTGGTGATGCTTGGGTATGACTGCAGGTTTGGCGGAGCGCTTTTTTCAGAAACGGTGGCCCGGGTTCTATGCAGCCACGGGATTAAAACACACCAGGGCATCACATTTGTTTCCACGCCAATGGTTTCCCTTGGCACCAGGGAGCTCAACGCGGACATAGGTGTCATCATCACCGCGAGCCATAACCCGCCCGACTACAATGGGTATAAGCTGAAGGGTCCCTATGGTGGGCCGTTGCTGCCCGATGAGGTGGGCCAGATCGAGGGAATGATCCGTGATGAAAACCCAAAAGGACCGGAAGCATCCGCGGTATACCGTGACAAGGGACTGCTGCTGGATGTCGACCTTGAGAAAATGTATATCGACCGGGTGACCGCCTCCTTCGACCTGGAGGCCATCCGCCACAGCAACTTCAAATGGGCGTATGACGCCATGTATGGGGCGGGGCAGCTTGTAATGAAAAAGCTGATGCCGGACATTTCCTTTTTGCATTGCGAGTACAATCCGTCATTCATGGGTATGGCACCGGAGCCGATCGACAAAAACCTGCGCGAATTCTCAGAGATGATCCGGAAGGCGGGCGATATTGACTGCGGACTGGCCACGGACGGTGACGCGGACAGGATAGGCCTGTATGACAGGGATGGCAAATTCGT
>JAHEKC010000156.1 GCA_024638565.1 Bacteroidota bacterium | reverse complement strand
GGGTCCAGGAAAACGCGTACCCGTTTGCGATCAGGGTTTCCGCGTCTGCTTCCGCGCAACGGGCGATGCGGTCTTCGAGGTCGTGAAAGAAGTCGAGATCCTGAGAGTACCTGGGCGTGTCCTTGGCCTGATGAATGACGGTGGCTCCGGCCAGGTAACTGTCCGGGCTCCGGTTTGCCGCGATGGTACGGAGTACATCCGCCTGGAAGGTGCTTATCGGCATAACTTCGCGGCACGAAGGAATCCCTGCCGTCCCCCGTGTTGACGCAGACCGCGGACGATCTCGGGCAGATCCTCCAGGGTGACCTTCATATCTGGGCGCAGGTACCAGAAACACTGGGCATGAAAATCACGAAACGCCCGGCGCGCCTCACGTATCCGCACCATGTTGCGTGCTTCCTCCGAGGATAGCGGGCGGCGGCTGGCGGCACCCCCCTTGCGCCCGATGCGGGCCAGGTATTCCTTTATATATAAATCCCTCGAATCCATCACTTTAACATCATAAGCGGCTTGGGATTATTTTCAACATGATTTGGCGTTGGAATGCTGGCAGCCGGCGCACTGCCTGCGGGATGTTTCAACCACGGGCATGCTTGAGCGAACCGTTCATGCAGCCGCGTTGTTCAAGGCGGACCGGAACCTATCCAGCTCCCCCAGCCAGGCGCAGAGCTTTTCCCCTTACATTCGCCACCTGCAAACGCCCAATCGGGCCGTTCCTGGTGGTTGCTGCGCCCTGCCTAATCCCGGTGTGGGCCGTAAACAATTCCAATGATCCTGGAACGCATTCCTGAAATCAGCAAGCTGAGCCCGGAAGACAAGCTTCGCTTGGCAAACGAGCTCTGGCAGCAGGTGGCTGAGGATCCGGATCGCATTCCGGTGTCGGATGAGCACAAACAGCTCATCGAACAGCGCTACCAGGAATACCTCGAAAATCCCGATGACGTGGTGACCTGGGAAGAGGTAAAGCGCCGGCTCGGCAAGTCCTGATGGATTGCGAAGTCGTCTTCCTGTGAGCGGCGGAGGCTGACCTTGTCGAAGGCTATATTTCCCACGGCGATGAATTCTACGAAGCGGTGGACGGCGGCCTCGGCCAGCTCAAATCGTTCCCCGAGTCGGCGGCGGTATACCAATAACCGCATCGTCGCCTGGTGCTGGCCAAGGTGCCTTTCGGAATCGACTACGCGGTGCATGGCCAACGCATCGTCATCGCGGGCATCCTGCACTTGCGCATGGATCCGGACGCCATTCATGATCGGCTGAATCCATAGCCGGCAAGCCTGCCGACAATTTTTCTCGATATATCGACATCGCGCTCAATAATAACTCAGAACATGCGAACAACCCTCCTGTGTATTGCGCTCCTTGTCTCCACGTTCACCCGCTCCGAGGCGAGCGACCCCGCGCCGATCTGCTTGACCGCGAATGACCTGTCGATTGCGACAGGAAAGCCCTCTCTCCTGCGTATGTCGAAGGGTTCCACGCACATCCCGGTGTGGTCATTGTCCGGCGGCACGACCGGGCAGTCTGTCGTGGGCATCGTGGGCGGCCTCCCCAGGGATTGTGCGGCGGTGAAGATCGAGATCGACGTGACCTCGACGGACGCGGAGACGAGTTCCGAATATGCGGATGTTTACCGCGTCCACCTTTCGGAGATGGTGGAGAAGGCCCCACTCACGGCAGGGTATCGTCTGGGTAAGCCGATGCAAACCGCGCTTCCATCGGCCCCGCTCCATACCCGGAGTATCGTTCTGGAATCCTACTACGAAGTGGTGCCCGACGCCCCCTTGACGGTGCGGATCCAGCGGGAGCCGGGCCTTCCTGGAGACTCGTTCACCCGTCCTACCGGTCTGGCTCTGGTTAAAGTGACCCCCCTGAACGCTCCCGCGGAGGCGCAGGTGGTTCAGGATGTGAGCGGCTACAATTCGTGGCCGATGATCCAGGCCATCGGAGAAAAGCTGGTTTGCACCTATAGCCGGGGCACGGAGCATACGATCGGTGAAGACGCCCGCGCCGTTTACGCGCGTACCTCCATGGACGGAGGAAAAACGTGGACGGCTTAATCCGGACGATGAAGCTGCGTCTGGTTTTACCGCTGTGCATGGCCATACTCGCCTTCGGCGCATGGAAGGTGTGGTGCCTGAACCAACCCCTGGTGCCGGAAATGCACCTCGAAGCCCATCGCCTGGAAGGGGAGCTGCGGGTTTTCACCTTGAAGATGTCAAACCCGCATGATGAACCCGTTCCCTATACCCGGGTGGTTCCCTACCTCTCGGAGGCAACTGAACTGACCTCTGCCCTGAACGCGATCCAGGATGCCTTCGCCCGGGCGCCGGTCCCCGTCCGGCAGAAGTATGCGGACCGCTTCACCGGCGGGAGTCCGAACCTGGAGGAGCTCGATACGCTGTGGAGGCGCAACCAGGGGGAATTCGACGGGCTCATGAAGGCCCTTTTTCCCGCGCCGCGCACGGACCTGGTCGCTCCGGGATTTAATGATGCCGGCATCACATCCCCTGACGATCACCGCGGCTCGTCCGGCGGTTTCTATGCAGCACTTGCGCCGGGAGATTCACTCCGTTTCGAGCGACGTTATGCGGAGGCCGACCTGCCGCGTAATCGTCCGATGTGGTTCCGCCTGGAGTGTACCGTCACCCCTGCAGATCCGATGAGAGAACTGCGCTCCTTTTTGTCGCTTACCCAGCCGGATCTGGACAAGCTGGTCCT
Organism: Bacteroidota bacterium; assembly: GCA_024638565.1. Classification (GTDB taxonomy): domain Bacteria; phylum Bacteroidota; class Bacteroidia; order AKYH767-A; family OLB10; genus JAHEKC01. Next base: position 25 of record JAHEKC010000156.1, on the reverse strand, counting down.
CGTGAGAACCAAGACATTCCGGCTG
>JAHEKC010000015.1:29041-39318 GCA_024638565.1 Bacteroidota bacterium | reverse complement strand
GATTCCACCGGTTCACGACCAGCCCTCCATATTGGCGTGAACCTCCAGCACATCGTGGAAAGCCGGCATACGAGACGATTCGGGTCCGACGAACTTACGCACCGCAATGAAAGGGTATGGGCCATCGGCGCAAGCCTCAACCTGGTCAGGATTGCCGGCCCGCACAAGATCCGCACCGGAATAGATCTACGCCATGACATGCTTGAGTCGACCGCGTTCACGGAAAACATTCGCACAGGTGGCAATGCACCGCTCGATACAAGGTACCCCGGCGGGGATAATACCATGTCGAGTGCCGCGGTGTATATAAGCCATACCTGGCAGATCAGCCACAGCCTGACGCTTAACGATGGATTGCGCGCCGGATACTCCGGCCTGCGTTCGACCTTTGAAGACACCGGGTTTTTCGACTTCCCGTTTACCGAGGCCAGGCAGGAAAACCCCGTGTATTCAGGAAGCCTGGGTATCATCCATGCCGCAACAGAAAAACTGAAGCTTTCCGCACTGTTTTCCACCGGGTACAGGGTTCCCAATACCGATGACCTGGCAAAGGTTTTTGACTCTGCGCCGGGGCAGGTTATCGTGCCAAACCCCGACCTGGAGCCTGAGCTGACCTTTAACGCGGAAGCCGGTGTCGAAACCATCCTGGGCAAACACCTGAAATGGGAAGCGACTTGGTACTATACGGAATTCAGAGACGCCATCGTGACGGACGCCTACCAGCTGGATGGCAGGGATTCCATTATGTACGACGGGATGCTGAGCAAGGTCACCGCGAATCAGAACAAGAAGTCGGCCTTCCTGTACGGATGGTCCTCCTCCCTGTTGTACGAACATTCACCTGCCTGGTCCTTTGTGCTGCGCGGGCATTACACCTTTGGCCGCATCCGTTCGGATTCCACTGATGTGCCGTTGGATCATGTACCCCCGTTCGCCCTTCAGTTTCACGTGCACTGGAAGCACCATGCGTTCAGCGGACGTTTCACGGCCAAGTACAATGGCTGGAAGAGAATCCGGGATTTCAATCCTGGCGGAGAGGATAACCAGCGTTATGCACCACCGGAGGGGATGCCGGCCTGGGTCACTTTCAGCGTGCACGGCGGGTACAGGGTGAACGAAACGTTCACCCTCCGCGCCGGTATTGACAATATTCTCGACACCCAGTACCGGCTGTTCGCCAGCGGCATTAACATGCCGGGAAGGAATGTTTTTGTTTCAGTAGCCTTCAGCAGGTAACCTTCGTCAGATCTTTTCTTCAACCATGGCCAGGATCTCCCCTTCCGCCCTGTCTGCGGCATCACTGAGTTTCCCGCCCCTGTCAAGCATTTCCTGCACAAAGGACTTGTCTTCACATGACCCCGCATTGATCTTTACGTTCAGGTAGGCGCCCCGCACGGCTGCCCGGGCACAAAGCGCGGCAACGCCGGCATCACTCGCGGAGTTCGGATTGCCGGTTTCAGCCATGGCCCTGATGACGGCAAATGAATCCGATGCCAGTTCCATCACCCGGAAGGGCACCCTGATCGCTTCTTTGGTCGCCTCCTGGATCCGAAGGTGTCTTTCCCGCTGCTCTGCTTCCGTTCCCTTCGGAAGCCTGAACGCTTCCATGATCCTGTTGAATGCATGGGTATCCGCATCAACGAGAGCCAGCAGCCGGTCTTTCAATTGCTGACCTTTCTCCGCCCAATCCGAAAAGGTTTCCCAACTTTCCTGCCAACCGGTTTTGGAAGCGGACAGGTTCGCTACCATGGTGGCAAGCGACGCGCCAAGCGCTCCCGCATAGGCGGCAATGGAACCACCACCGGGCGCGGGTGATTCGCTTGCCGTTTCATCGGCGAACCGGTTCAGGGGCATATGCACGAGTGGTGCGTCACCATCATCTTTCAGCATATACTCGATGATGCGCTTCGAGGGTTCAAACGGTGACAGCTCGTCGAGCCCCATGGAGCGCACTGCAATATGAATGAGCTCCGATTCGCTGACACCGGCGCTGAGTCTTGCTTTTTTTAGAAAGTATTTTCCTGCATCCACCATGGCAGACAACGGCACCAGTCCCACCAGTTCAGAACCCGTCACACGGTATCCTCTCCGGGCTGCGCTGTTTGCACATTCGTCAAATACCGCATGCAGCGGGGTATCGCGAAAACGGGTAATGTTAATCGAGACCTGGGCGATACGGTATTCCTCGATGTACCACCCGATGGCTTTCACGCCTTTGAACAGGCCCGGTTCCCTTACGGGATTGCCCTGTCCGTCCAGCGCCTTCTCCCCTGTTGCAGGATCCTTCCGGATCCGACCGGCCTCACGGATATCAAATGCCACGGAATTGGCGCGCTTGACGGACTTCGTGTTGAGGTTCACATTATACGCGATCAGGAAATCGCGGGTCCCGATTACCGTGGCCCCGTGCCTTGGCGGGAGACGATCCGGCCCGAAGTCCGGCTTCCATTCCGGTTGCCGGATCTTGTCCGCAAACCCCTCGTATTCGCCCGCGCGGATCACCGACAAATTGCTTCGTTTCTTTTCCGGTTGTGCCTCTTCATACAGGTATACCGGAATTTTCAATTCCTTCCCGACCCGCTCCGCCAGCTTCACGGACCACTGGACAGTTTCCTCAAGGCTGATATTCGCCACGGGGATGAAAGGACAAACGTCAGTGGCACCCATCCGCGGATGCGCACCCTTGTGTTTGGCCATGTCAATCAGTTCAGCCGCCATGGCGATGCCCTGAAACGCGGCTTCATATACGGCTTCGGGCTCACCGACAAACGTTACAACGGTGCGGTTGGTGGCCTGACCGGGGTCGACATTCAACAGGCGAACCCCGTCCACACTTTCGATGGCACCGGTAATCCTGTTGATCACCTGGGTGTCGATGCCTTCACTGAAATTCGGTACACACTCGATCAATTGTTTCATGAACCTATTTAGAAATTTGCTGCTCCCTGCCCCCGATAAAAACCCGCTCCACGGGATTCGAGGTATAGGCATATGGAATGTAATTATAAGAAGGAATGGGACGGCTGATGAAAAAGTCGGCACGCTTGCCCCTGGCTATGCTGCCAGTCTCCGAGGCTGCATCCATGGCGCGGGCCCCGTTTATGGTCGCGGCGTTGATGGCTTCCTCGGGCGTCATTTTATACTGGATACACAGCAGGGCCACCATGAAGTTCATGTTACCGGATGGACAGCTGCCGGGGTTATAATCGGAAGCCATTCCCACCGGCAGTCCCGCATCAATCAGCGACCGGGCCGGTGCGCATGGCATATCGAGAAAAAAAGCCGCACCGGGCAACAGCACCGGCATGGTCCCGGAGTCTTTCAGGCAGTCAATCTCCTCTTTACCGATATACTCCAGGTGCTCCACGGACCATGCACCCACCGTGACGCCGGCCTGTACGCCACCGCTGTTGCTTAGCTGGTTGGCATGTACCTTGGGTTTCAGGCCCAGTGCGGCGGCGGCCGCCAGGATCTCCTCCGTCTCGCCCCTGCTGAAGTATCCCCTTTCACAAAACACATCCGCAAAATCGGCGAGCTTTTCTTCCGCTACCCTGGGTAGCATCTCCCCGATTACAAGGTCGATATATGCGCGGCGGTTTTCCCTGAATTCAGCCGGGATCGCATGCGCCCCCAGGAAGGTAGTCCTGATGATCATGTCATGGTTCTCGCGCAGCCGCCTGGCTACACGAAGCATTTTCAGTTCGCTTTCGAAGCTGAGTCCATACCCGCTCTTTATTTCGAGCGAACCGGTGCCTGTAGCCATCACCTCCCTGACCCTCGCTGATGCACTTTCGTACAATTCGTCCTCGTCAGTTTCCCGCAACCGCTTTGCCGAGTTGAGGATACCGCCTCCTCGCCGGGCGATTTCCTCGTAGCTCAGACCCCGGACGCGATCCACGAACTCGTCTTCCCTTGACCGGGCAAAGACCATGTGGGTGTGCGCATCTGCCCAGCAGGGCATGACCAGCCGGCCATCCGCTTCGATGATCTCCGTATCCGGGGGCATCTGCTTCAGCACTTCATCCGGCACTGGCATTGCCCCGAAATCCTTAATCCGTCCGTCCCGCACATGGAGCCAGGCCTGCTCGACACAGGGCAGGCTGCCCATGGCTTTACCGGCAACGGCAGACACGGGAGTTGTCTCCGCCTGTACCAGTTGCTTTATATTTTTAACCAGCAGGTTCATTGGCTTTCCGGCGCAACGAGGTCATGTAAAGCCAGGAAGGCTTGTTGGTCGGGCTTTCTTCCCAGGAATGTATGGATCAGCTTCTGTTCCCCGAGCGAGGATCCCATGGACAGCACCTCCTTGTTCAGTCGCCGGCCGGTGGCTCCGTCCAGCACGCCATTTTTCCGGAATTCACCATACATGTCATCGGCAAAAACGCGCGACCAAAGGTAGCTGTAATAACCTGCGGCATACCCGTTCAGGTGGCCGAAGGATGTTTCCATGTGCGTACCGTCGAGGTAGGGGTAAGGTGACACATCCGTCTGGACCTTTCGCACAACCTCCGTCGAAGAAAGTGTCGGTTCATAGCGGTCATGCAAAGTCATGTCGAGCATTCCGTAAAACAATTGTTGGGCGATGTGGAGGCCGCTGTCCGCATTGCGCGCCGCTACCATTTTGTCGAATAGTTCACGGGGCAGCACGTTCCCAGTTTCATGATGCAACGCGAAGCGCTTCAGTGATTCGTACTCCCAGGCCCAGTTTTCGAATAGCTGGGACGGCACTTCGACAAAGTCCGTGGCCACATGAGTTCCCGACTGGCTGTACAATGCCGCCCTGGTCAGGAGGTGGTGCAGCACATGCCCGAATTCGTGGAAAAGCGTCACCACGTTGTCATGGGTGAGCAGGGAAGGCTTTCCGCCTGATGGGGCCGGGAAGTTGCACACCAGGGCTGCGGAGGGTTTCCGGTACGCCTCGCTGGTCATGCATCCGCCGGTAATCCCGAAACACGCGGCATGTCCATACTTATGCTTGCGCGGGAAAAGGTCCAGGTACAGGCGTGCCACCAGGCTCTTTTCTCCGTGCAATTCGAACACCCTCACCTGCGGGTGCCATACCGGGGGCCCATTCACCTCCCGGATAGAAATGCCGAATAGCTGTCCTGAAATGGAAAATACGCCTTCCAGCACCCGGTCCAGCGGAAAATAGGCCTTGACCTGTTCCGGGTCGAGGTGGTATGCGGTCTCAAGAAGCCGCGTAACGTAATAGGCGCTTTCCCACGGATGGATAACCCGCTCTTCCACGCCCGAGTCACGGGATTTGATCCGCAGCAGCTTGTCCCGGTCTGATTTCTTTTTCCAGTTGACCTTGACGATCAGGTCCTCTTCGAACCTCCAGACCCTGGCAGGAGTGCGCGCCATCTTGTCATCCAGGCTATATTCCGCGTAGGAACCAAATCCGAGCATGTTGGCCATTTGTTTCCTTAGCTGCAGGATCTCTTTCAGCACCGGGGCATTTTCCGGTGCCCGTGTGGCGAAATGTGTATATAATTTCTTCCTGACCGCATCCTTCACGGCATACTTCATGACCGGGTAATAGGACGGGTAGCTCAGGTCAACACGAATCCTCCCGTCAGGTTGCCGGTGTGCATCAAGGTAATCCGGTGGTAGTCCTTCCAGGTCCTGTGCGTCAAGCAGGAATTCCTCATGGTGGGATTCGATCTGGTGGTTAAAGGTGATTTCCAGTTCACTCAGCCGGTCTTTCACCCTGCGCAGCGCTTCACGGTCCGCTGCCGGGAGCGCAAGGCCGTTTCTTTCGAAAAGGCGTATGGTATCGCTGATATATTTCTCCTGGTGCGGAAGCCACGTACCTGTGTCCGCGCCATCGGCGTAAGCCTTCAGCGTCCTGTAAAGAGGTTCGTTCAGCAGTAACTCCGTGTAGAACCTGGATAATTCCGCTGATGCCTCTAGTGCGGCATTGCGGTTCTTTTCTTCCGGATGCACATTTCCGAGCAGGTCCACCACGGCATGAAGGGTGCCCACGTGTGCGAAAAGGCCATCCAGCCGGCCAAACGTATCTTCAAAGGAGTCAGCCTTAGCGGAGGCGATGGAACCGGCGATGGCCCTTGCATTTTTCAGGGTGTCAGCCAGCGCAACGGGAATTCGTCCGGCGTCTGCCCGGTCAAACGCCACCGGTTCATTCAGGCCATCCTGGAACGGCCATGATTGTGATTTACTCGCTTCATATGAAGACGTTTCGGGGTCCGAAATCGGCATGGGCAGGCAAAGATATTCAACGTGATATTAAAAAGGCTGCCGGCCGTGCCTGAGCTGGCCGGCTCAGTTGAGCATTACGGGCATCACGAGCATCAATACCTCTTCACCCTCTTCTCCTCCCTCACTTACTGGGCTGAGCAGGCCGGCACGGTTGGCCAGTGACATCTCCATCAGGACCTCCTCTGAATCGAGGTTGCTGAGCATGTCGATCATAAACCGGGCATTAAAGGCAATTTCGATATCCTCCCCGTTGTAATCGCATGTCAGCCTTTCGTTGGCCTCGTTGCTGAAATCAAGATCCTCCGCTGAGACGTGCAGTTCGCTTCCCGCAATTTTGAATTTCACCTGGTGAGTGGTCTTATTTGAAAAAATAGAAACGCGGCGGATGCTGTTCAGGAATGAATCCCTTGCGATGGTCATCCGGTTCGGGTTCTCGGCCGGAATTACCGCTTCATAATTGGGGTACTTGCCGTCGATGAGCCTGCAGATAAGCTGGTAATCACCAAAACGGAAAAATGCGTTCGACTCGTTATACTCGATCTTGACCTGCGTATCCTCTCCCGGAAGGCTGCCCTTCAGCAGGGTCAGCGGTTTTTTCGGAAGGATGAAGGATGCAGTGGTTTCCGATTTCAGGTCCTTTCTCCGGTAGCGCACCAGTCGATGGGCATCCGTGGCCACGAATGTAAGGTCATCAGTACTCAGCTGGCAGAATACGCCTGACATGACAGGCCGCAACTCGTCATTGCCCGTGGCGAAAATGGTCTTGTTGATGGCTTCGCCCAGCACGTCGGAAGATATGGCGATCCTTGCCACCTTTTCCATGGACGGCACACGTGGAAACTCTTCACCATCCTGCCCGGCAAGCTTGTATTTTCCAAAGTCGGAACTCACTTCCACCTGGAAGTTCTTGGACGAGATGGAAAAGGTCAGCGGCTGCTCGGGCAAGGTCTTGAGGGTATCCAGCAGGATCCGGGCGGGAACAGCAATCTTGCCTTTTTCCTTGGATTCAACTTTCAGAGAGGTGGTCATGGTCGTCTCCAGGTCGGATGCGGAGACGGTAAGATCCCCGGCCTTTATTTCGAACAGGAAATTGTCAAGGATAGGCAGGGGAGAATTGGCGTTCAGGACCCCGCTGATGGCCTGCAGCTGCTTGAGCAAAGCCGTGCTTGAAACGATAAACTTCATAATTCCAGGGTGAAAAATAGTCTTAAGGAGCAGGCAAACCTACATGATTTTTTTTACATGCGGCCAGCTTCCGCCGTTATTCAGGAGCCGCCTGCCGGACCGTTATCCATGAGGCTGGCAGGCCGGATAAACAACTTTCCGAAAACATAGTATTGCGCGGCATGCATGCGGGCATCATCGTCAATCTGCACGTAAAACCGGTCCGTATCATAGGGCTTGTTATTGACAATTCCCATTTCGAGCAATTCCTCATCGCTCTTCTGCCTGGGCATTCGGAACATGCGTGCCGTGCGGTGTCCGCCGTCCCTCGAATCGAGGGTCATCACCAGGAACGGTTCCGTGGCGCGGATTGAATCCAGCTTTTCATCCGGCAGGTCCTTGGCGGTAAATTCGTAATACAGCTTTCCGAAATATTCCAGGTAGCTGTTGACCTTATTCTGGGAGACCCCTTCAACCGGCTCCCCACCCGGGGATGCCGCCACCACGAAACCATCCCCTTCCGCCCTGATCTCAAAGGAGGACGCCGGTTCCGCCCTGTTATCGCAGTGCAACCGTGCTATTTCCGCTGTCCCATGGTCGAACACCACATTGGGAACCCAGCTGCCGGCGACAGGGCTGAACCGGGGGGTCAGGTATCCATCGAACCCGGGAATATGCACCACAAAGGGCACGGAGGATTTTTCCAGGTACATAAAGGTTCCGTACTGGTCCTGGGTTTCATGTCCCACGTAGAATACCTTGTTATCGCCCTCACCCCTGTAAATTTCAACCTTGACGGCAGTGGCAGCCATTTTTTTCATGACATTGTTATAGGCAGCCTTCGCTACCGGGCTGCGGACATCCATGGAATGGAGTGTCTCCAGCAGCGTGTTCACCATATCATTGTTGGCCCGGGAAGTCCCGTTCACGATCCAGCGTCCCGGGTGTTGCTTTTCGAGTGTGACCTCCTGCCCTGACTTGCTGGCAATGAAGACCCGGGTGATGGCGCCGGTATCCGGCACGGCAAAGTCACTGAGTTCCTCTTTCAGCGTTCCTTCGCCTCGTCTGAGGTACAGCACCAGCGCGACCAGGGCAAGGAGGACGACCACCAGGGCCAGTGTTCGGTTCGTTTTCATAGGTATAATCAGTTTCTGTAGTTTCTTCTCCGCATGGTCATTTTCCCGATTCCGAATATCAGCAGGAAGAGAAACGGGCCGGCAGTTACGATCACCTGCCACATCAGCCGGTCGTTGCTGAGCCGTGCCTTGTCAAGCACACGAAGCTTGAGTTCCTTGGACCGGATTGAAAGGAGGCCGGAATCGTCACACAGGTAATCGATCACATTCAGCACAAAGTTCCTGTTCCCGAACGATTCACCGCTAAAACGGTCATATCCGAGCGGGTAGGCTCTTCCGCCGGCGAAATCATTCCGGATGACGTCGCCATCCGAAACCACCACCATGCGGGTTGGCTTTCCTTTCTCCATGAACCCGATATCGGGATTTTCAGCAAGCACCGGTGGGATACGATTGGTGTAGACAGAGGGGAACGAACCTTCCAGCAGAACGGCCAGGATGCGTGGCGGGCCGGGAAACCTGGACTGGTCGGGCGGAGATTCCATGATCTCCAGGCTTACGCGCACCGGGGATTTCAGTGCGCGGGTATAGGCAGATGTCGAAAGCAACACCGATTTTTCGATTTCCCGTGCGCCCACGGTATCCATACTGCTTGCGAACCTGAACCTGATGGCATTGAGGTTTTTAACAAGCGGATGATCCGATTGCGGGATGACCATCGGAAAATAGTACCAGGGCCGCATATCCATCTGGGGCTTGTTGCCGATATTTCCCGTCACGACCGGGATAGGCGCCGCGATCATGTCCTGGAGCAGGTCACGGTTAATACGGACTCCGTACCGGAACAACATGTCATCGAGATTCAGCGCTGTCGGGATAGCCAGGATCTCATCGGCTGCAGCCAGGCTGTCCATATCCGCGAGCATGGGATCCAGGAGCCAAAGCACTCGGCCTCCCTTCATGATATACTGGTCAATGACGAACTTGTCCTGTTCGTCGAATGCTTCCTGCGGCCTGGCAACCACAAGTGCCTTATACCCTTTCAGGGCATCGAGCCTGTGATCAATGTTCACATGCTCAATTTCGTACGACCCGCGCAGGGTCTCTGTAATATCGGCAAGGAATTTCCGATCCAGCTCCCCATGGCCGTCAAGAAATGCGATGCGAGCGGGCAAGGGAGATACGATCTTTCTGAACGTATTGCTGAATTCGTATTCGAGGTTCAGGATAGAATTGTTCAGCATCGCTTCCGGGGTGGCGCCAATCCGGTCCCGGAGCAGCATGACGGGCACCTCACGGGCCGTGTAGGTGACCAGCGCGCCCGGGAAAATTATTTTCTGGGACTTGCTTTCCTTCCCGGTTTCCTGGAGGTTGGTTGGCAACAGGCCCTTGCGTGACAGCTGCCGGTAAAGTTCATTTCGTTTTTCCGGATCGTCAGACTCCGAGGGATCGATGAATTCATACTGCAGATTGTCCCCGGCATAGACCCGCATTTCATCGAGCAGTTCCCGTGTGGCCGTTTCCAGCCGTTTAAAACCCGGCGGAAAATCGCCATGCAGGTAAACCCGCACATAAATGACATCATCCAGTTCCCGAAGGAGCGCTTTTGACGCATCGGAAAGGGTATACCTTTTTTCCGATGTCAGGTCAATACGTGCGAAAACGAAAGAGGATATATAATTCACCAATCCCACAATGACCAGCATGAGTACCAGCCATGTCGTATTCCGGGCCCGTAGGTTACGGCGACCGCTTTTTGCCCCCTGCTTGCCTGGACTCACCATTTGCGGCTTTCCAGTTTTAACTTGGTCAGAAAGA
>JAHEKC010000015.1:0-29031 GCA_024638565.1 Bacteroidota bacterium | reverse complement strand
GCGAACTGATGCCCAGCCCGAACATCAGGTCCGACAACTCACCCATCTGCAGCACCAGTGATAAGCTTTCCAGGCCCGTATAACTGATAAAACAAAGCAGTAACCCGACGACAAAGGAGATGACCTGGTTATCGGTAAGCGAGGAAGAAAACAGGCCGATGGCCACGAATCCGCTGCCCAGCAGCAGCAACCCTATGTAAGAACCCCATATCGCCCCGCTGTCCACGTTGCCTACCGGTGCGCTGAGACGGTAAATGCACAGGTAATAAAGCAGGGTGGGCAGCAGGGAAAACAGCACCAGCACAAACCCGGCGACATACTTCGATAACACCACCTGCAATTCTGTCAGCGGCTTGGTGAGGAGCAATTCGATGGTCCCGGCCTTGCGTTCCTCGGCAAGCAGCCGCATGGTAATGGCGGGAACCAGGAAGAGGTAAACCCAGGGCGTAATGACGAACAGGGAATCGATAGCGGCAAACCCGGAATCAAATACATTGTTCTCTCCCGGGAGCACCCACATGAACAGGCTGATGGACAACAGGAATACGAATATGACCACGTATCCGATCAGCGAATTCAGGAAGCCGTTGATCTCTTTTTTTACGAGGGCGTACAAGCGAACGTTATTGTAGGGGGCAAGGCAAAGCCAAAAATAGAAAAGTTAAGAGGCGCCCGGTTCAACTGAATGTAATTTTTCGAGGCTCCATGCCTGTGGCTTGTCACTGAACATGGGCCGCACCTTGCGCCAGGTGGACCGGAAAAGATCAGATTGCAGGTAGCGGTCCAGGTGTTCATGCGTGGTCCATTCGCTGCAGGTAAATACCACGTGCCGGTTCAGCCGGTCACGCATCAACTCGAGCCGGAGGCAGCCTTCAAATGCGCGGATACGCGCTTTCGACCGGTCGAAAGCCTCCATGAATTCCTCCAGCCGGTCCTCACTCACCGGAAGCCTTACTATTCGAATGAGTGCTGACATGGAAGCCTGGCAAAGCAGCGTTGAACGGTCATGAGAACTCCACCCGGATAATATCTCCGAAAGCCAATCCCAGCAATGACGCGGCATTGCCCTGGCTGATGCCCACCTCGAGCATCCCGGCGGAATTGAACAGTGCTACCATATTGCTCCTTGACTCCTCATGGTACCTGTTCTTAATGGTTGATATATGGTACTCCCCTCCCCTGACGTATATTTCAAATTTGCGACCGCCCCGTATCCGCTCAAACAGCGAATGGGAAATATTGGTCACCGCGTTTTCAAATTGGTCGATATATATCACGCTCCCCTTAATAAGGTTTTCCTCGATGACAGGCCGCAGGTGAGATTTGGACTCGAAGTGTGTACACAACCGGCCGATCTTTTGCAACGGCAGGCCGGAAGCTAGTCCGGCGGCAGCCGACGCAATGGCCTTAACGTCGAACGACGGAAAAGCCTCGCCGGAAGCCTTTGGGATCACTGCCTCGTCGGGTGGCTGGTCGAATACCAGTGAAAAAAAACCGTCGTTCAAGCCGACAAAATGATGTCCTTCCCGTGTAAACGCCACCGGTTCAATATCCGTATCGCTTTGTGGTTTGATGCATACGGTATGCACGGTCCCCTCCGGGAAGTGCCGGTAGGCATTCCTGAATATAAAGGCGCCCTGCTGCACGTCAAACTTGGCCACCTCATGGCAAATGTCAACCAGTTGCGCCCCGGGGCACTGCACGAGAAGGTTCCCTTTAAAGGCGGCCGCATAAAAATCCTTCAGGCCCCAGTCGCTGGTTAGCGTTATCACAGGCATTTGATAACCCGGTAGTTATAATTATGGCGGGTAAAAGTAAAAAGCTAATCGATGGTTTTTCAGGTAGATGCACAATTTCATTGCACAAATTTGTGAACAGGCCGCCCCCGGGCTTGCCCGGCTGACCGGCAGTATGTTCCAAGCCAGCCGATTTCGAACTATTTTTGCCACCGGACGTTTAATTGATACCAGGCCATGACCTAGGGATGGCCGAACCGGAAATCGTATTTGAAAGAACTAGTTCTCCCCATAGAGTTTGCAAACCCCGTTGACTTTTTCGGCATCAACGACAGCAACCTCGAACTCATCCGAAAGAAGTTCCCCGGTCTCAAGATCGTTTCCCGCGGAACCGAACTTAAGATCATTGGTGATGAAACCCAGGTGGTCAGGCTGCAGCATATCCTGGATAAGCTGCTGGACCACTTTGACCGGAACGGAAGGCTGTCGAATGAAGACGTCAACCGGCTGCTGAACGGAAACGGCAGTCCTGCCGACGCCCAACCAAAGGAACGCTCTGACGTGATCCTATATGGCCCCAACGGCGTGGTGGTAAAAGCGCGCACCCCCAACCAGGTAAAGCTGGTGGATGCCGTGGAGCACAACGACATTGTTTTCGCCATAGGGCCTGCCGGCACAGGGAAGACCTACACCGCGGTCGCGCTCGCGGTACGAGCGCTGAAGAACAAGGAAGTCAGGAAAATAATCCTTACCCGCCCTGCCGTCGAAGCCGGTGAGAACCTTGGATTTCTTCCCGGCGATCTGCGTGAAAAGATCGATCCTTACCTGCGTCCGCTTTATGATGCGCTGTATGACATGATTCCCGCGGACAAGCTGAGGACTTTTCTTGAGAATAATATCATCGAAGTAGCGCCGCTTGCATTCATGCGGGGTCGTACACTCAATGATGCCATGGTAATCCTGGACGAGGCACAGAACGCCACGGAGAATCAGCTAAAGATGTTTTTGACGCGCATTGGACCCACCGCAAGGTTTATCGTGACGGGCGACATCACACAGATCGACCTCCCGCGCCTGCAGCCGTCCGGGTTGCTGCAGGCTGTCAGGATATTCAAATCCCTGAAGGGAATCGACTTCGTTTGGCTGGACGATACGGACGTGGTCAGGCATGACATTGTACGTCACATCATCCGCGCCTACGAGAAGCACAGCAAGAAGACAGATTAAAAGCTGTCATGGCTGCGAAGGCCATTCCCGCGGGGTTATGAGCAACCGGTGCCTTTCATTATCGATCATGACTTTTCCGAATCTGTTGATCACATTCTGTCCGAGCAGGATCGGTGCACGCTCCGAGGCGGCGACAGCCACCTCCACATCTTCAATCCGGTAGGGGCCGATCTGGAGTGATTGTGCCCTGAACCTGGGGCTGCTGGCCTCTGAGCCGTTGGCGAACAGGTAAGTTTTTTCCGGAAGCCAGTCCTCGCTCCTGACGGTTCCTGAACGGACGAGCCTTGACGCCACATGGCTCGGGATAGTAACTTCAGAAGCGCCGGAATCGAAAAGGAAATCCAGTTCGAGTACTTCGTTGATTACAACGGGTACCTGAAAGGTCCCGTCGAAATTCCTTGAAAAGGCGATTACGCGAACCTGCATGCCCTCATCCCATGCAGGCTGGATTTCCCGTTGAGCTCCCCCACCCTGCCGTGCATGCACAAAGATGCGCCCCGCCTCCGGGGCAACGTTTGGAGATGACAGTTTACGAATCAGTGCTGCAAACCGGGACCGCAACATGGCAGCCTGGTATGCAGATTGTGGCAATACCAGGCTGAATGACCCCCGTCGCCTGCATGGATTCCAGAATGCGGTATTGCCGGAAGGGGAATCCTCAAGTTCAAAAGAGATGGATTCACCACTAAAGCGGACCAGGCACCAGCCGGCCCCGCATGTCATGGCAGGTTCTCCGGCAAGCGACCGCGGATCGATTTGCACCCGGTAGCGGGTAAGACCGGGATGCAAATGCCGTTCCCAATGCACAGAACCGGAAACGATAAGCATACCGGCGGAATCAACATGCACCTGGTATGTATGCCGGCTGCCGGACGGCGATTCGTACGCCGACAACGACAGGATGTAATTTATGTTATGCAGGGTTTCGCGGACAGGCATATCCTGTCCGGACAGGGTAAACGGACCGGCAAGCAGCCAGGTCCATAAAAAGGCTTTTCTCATGGAATGTGGTTTTTGGTGGTTCGTGCCGTTTGGCGCGGTGATGTCCTGCAGGTGAATCCATCGATGGCGCACAGGTGAATTCAATTATCTTTGAAATAAACCCGCACCTATGAATTCAAGCAAGCATTATGCCATTTTAGCCATGTGTATATTTCCCCTGGCCCTGGAAGCCCAGGTACAGCATGCACTGGACTTCGACGGTATTGATGACCAGGTGATTGTTGCAAACGGCTCAGGCCTGATCGCAGGGTCGAATCAGGTTTCCCTGACCTGCTGGGTATACCCTACCAACCCGGCGCCCGCTTTTCCGGATTTCGACGGGTTTGCGGGCTTCCGCAACAATACAGATGCTGATTTCTACATTCTTCACTTTACCACAAACAGCGTGGAAGCACGGTTCCGCAACAGCACAGGAACAGACTTTAATATTATTTCCCAGGGACTGCAGCTGAATACGTGGCAGCATTATGCACTTACCTACGACGGTTCAATGCTCCGGCTATACCACAATGGCCAGCCGGCCGATTCCGTTTCCGCTTCCGGCTCCATCGCCACCAGCAGCGAGAGTTTTTACATTGGGAACCTGCTTTTCAGCGGCACCGATTTCCTGCTGACGGGTAAAATGGACGAGGTAAGCCTCTGGACACAGACGCTTACCGCTGATGAGGTGAGCTGCATCTATGCGTCCGCTGTTGATACGGCCGCAACCGGCCTGGCGATTTATTACCGTTTTAACCAGGGCGTTGCAGGGGCCAACAACGCCGGCATTACGCTGCTGGAAGATGCCACCGGAAACCTGGACGGGTCGCTATTGAACTTTGCATTAAACGGGCCCTCATCCAACTGGATTACCGGAGTGTCCAATTTCACAGAGGACAGCGTGGTGCTGTGCCCGGGGGATTCTCTTTTTTATCATGGACAGGTGTTCACACAACCGGGTAATTATACCGTCTACCAGGCGGCATCGCCCGTGTGCGACTCGGTCTTTGAACTTTCTCTTCAGGTGGTGGATACCGGTGTCACGATAAACGGCCTGCAGCTCCTGGCCAACCAGCCTGGGGCGGCTTACCAGTGGATCCGCTGCGACAGCGGGTTTGCTGCCATACCCGGTGCGGTCAACCAGGGATATACCCCATTATCCGGGGGAAGCTATGCAGTGGTCATCATGCTGGGCGGTTGTACGGATACCTCGAATTGTCATTCCTACTCGCCTGTAGGCATCGGCGCATGGCCCCGTGTGCAATTCACCCTGCTTCCCGATCCTGCGGGTGATGCATATATCGTAACCGCGCCCGGCAATTATAACTGGGTTTTAACCGTATCGGATGTTTCGGGAAGGCTATTGTTGCGTCGACAACTTTTTTCACCCTCTACAAGGATCGATGCGGCAGCCTGGGATCCGGGTACGTACCTCGTAGGTATGGAAGCCGGCCGTCAGCGATTGGTCCGAAAAGTCATCAGGTAATGAAACAAGCCGTGCCCATTACCGGATAGTCACCGGCATTGTGGTGACCGCCTGGTTGATGTACTGTATCTTTTTGCCATTGACTTCAATGGGTACCGAGTTGAAAGCGGTAATCCGGATGAATCCCTCGCCATCGGCAAGCAGCATCAGTTTGGAAGCGGCGAAGGTATGCGTGTAATTCGAGCCTTTCTTATCCGCGAAAAGGTAGCCATTGGGCGCAAAAACGGTGAACCTGACCGAGTCGGCGTCGTCCATCGGCAAGGTAGTGCCCATGGTGAAGTCGGCATTACGATCGATCTCCGGTGCGCTCGTTACCATTTCGGAGATAACGGGAAATCCCACCGTGCAAATGAAATTCACTGCCGGAAATTGCGTGGTGCCTTCCACCTCCCATCGATAAACCGGTGCACCGGGGTAGTTAAGGCCACCCGGCCAGGCAGGCGTCGGACGGAGGGCATAGCGGTTTCCTGATTCCAGGCCAAGGGGTTCCCCTATAGACCGGACATCACCCACACCCAAAAAATTTCCGGATCCGGACGGAAAGACGGCAAGGGCGCTTCCCCGGGTTACTTCGGTTTTAACACCATTGACGTCATCATAACTGTATTCGGTGATGGCGGCAAGTACCGCATCCTGCTCCCCGTAAACGGGCAGGTAGTCAACGGTCTCCGTTTTTGTATGCTCAACCGGATGCCAAGCCACAGGCCCTGAAATCTCCTCCTTGGTGCAGGACGATACGGAAATGGCAACAAGAGCGGGGATCAGCATATTTCTCATCTATTCCTTATACCCTGCCGGGCGCATTAGGTTCCTGTGCGGCATTGCATTTTTATCCTACCCTTACACGGGCGATATCTCTATATTTGAGGCCTTTCCGCCCCCGCTGCCCCATGACGCTTCGAATTGTCGTATTTACCGTGCTGGTCTCGCTTGCGGCACTTTACAACCGTGAGATATTGCGCAGATTGATCTTCAATCCTTACGTGGTTCTCCAGCGCAGGCAGTGGTACCGGTTTATCAGCGCCGGGTTTATCCATGCAGATTACATGCACCTGGGCGTGAATATGCTTGTACTGTACTCATTCGGACGTGCTGTTGAAGCATATTATGCAGCCGTTTTTCCTCAATACGGCACGCTGTATTATATCCTTCTATACCTGGGCGCCCTGCTTTTTTCGATCACGCCAAGCTACGCCAAGCACAAACAGGATCCGGGATACAACGCGCTTGGGGCCTCGGGCGCCGTGGCGGCCATCTTATTCACCGCCATCCTTTTTAACCCTTTGAACCCTGTTTACTTTATGGGCGTACTTCCGCTGCCGGGAATCCTGGTAGCGGTGGGATACGTGGCTTATGAATACTATGCAGGCAAGAAAGGCGGTGACAACATCAATCATGACGCACACTTATGGGGAGCGGGTTTCGGAGTCCTTTTTACCCTGGTGCTTAAACCCGGCCTGCTGCTGACATTCTTCCAGCAACTTGTGAATTTCTGACACAGCAGATGAACAAAGCCGTTTTTCTCGACCGTGACGGGGTGATCAACCGGGACAGACAGGAATACACGTTCCGCGTGGAAGATTTCGTCATGCTCGGTCACCTTGGGGAGGTCCTTTGCGGATTCATGGAGAAAGGATACCTGCTGATCGTGATTACCAACCAGGCGGGAATCAGCAGGGGTTTATACGGGCACGGGGATGTGCACAAGGTGCATGACCATATGGTCCGCAGCCTGGAAGATGAAGGAGTCAGGATCACTGACATTTACTATTGTCCTCATTACACGTCGCTGGGGCGCTGCATTTGCCGGAAACCGGATTCCGGGCTGCTCGAAAAAGCGCTGGCCCGGTATGACATCGATCCGGCATCTTCTTACTTTATCGGCGACAAGCCCCGCGACATGGAAGCCGCGGAAAAGGCGGGCGTGAAGGGCATCCGGATGACCACCAACGGCGACCTGCGTACGGTCCGTGATCTTGTAAAATGAGCTTCATCTGCCATAACGGCAAGTTCCAGGACCGCGAGCAACCTTTGTTCACTGTCCGCAACAGGGCCTTTGCGTATGGCGACGCACTTTTCGAAACCATGCGGGCCCGCAACGGCCACCTGCCTTTCCTGGCGGGACACCTGCATCGCCTCCTTGCGGGAATGAATACGCTTGGCATGGACTCCGGATACCTGCCAGATGCAACCGCGGTCATGTCATATGCACAGGAGCTTATGCGGCGAAATGTCATTTCCGGTGACGCAAGAGTCCGGCTGACGGTCTTCCGTGACGATGGCGGTTCCTATTTACCGGAGCGGAACTCCTGCGGGTTTGTCCTCGAGGCAGACTCCATTCCTCCGCCGGCATGGCCCGGGAAAGGACTGCGCGTAGGTCTGCAGGAAGGTGCCGCCATCCCGCCATCGCCCCTGTCCCCGTTCAAAGGTCCGCACAACGCCTATTATATCATGGCCGCCCGCACGGCACGTGCACTGGGCCTCGACGATCTGTTGCTGCTGGATACGAATGGCAGGATAACGGAAGCGGTCAGCTCAAGCGTGGTCGTTGTGCATGGTGATACGTTTACCACGCCACCCAGGGGCGTGGGCAATGTGACCGGTACCACACTGCAAGCACTCTCGGGGGCCATGAACGGGCACAAGCCAATCCGGGAAGCCCCCGTGACGCATGACATGCTGATGGATGCCGATGAAATGTTCCTCACGAATGCCATAGATGCGGTGCGTTGGGTAGCCAGTTGCGGGGAAAAACGCTATTCCTGCGTCCAATCAAAGCGTCTGTTCGATCGGTTCTTACTTCTTCTCGGATAACTCCACCCAGCGCTCCATTCCATCCTGCAACTGTTGTTCCACGCGGGCATAGGCTTCCGAAGCATGCCTGACCTCTTCATGCGCCTTCCCCGGGTCGTTCATCAATTCGAGCAGCTCTGTTTTCCGTGCTTCCAGCCTGGCGAGGGACGATTCCAGGGATTCCAGTTCCTGCTTCTCCCGGTACGATAGTCCCCTGCGTTTTGACTTCGGTTTCTTGCGTACCGACGGTTCCGGACCTGATGATGGGTTCCGGGCCGGAAGGGGTTCGAAGCGGTAGTCGGTATAGTTTCCGTGAATGATGCGGACACTGCCATCACCCTGCAGAACGAATACATTGTCCACGAGCCTATCCATAAAATAGCGGTCATGGCTCACGAGCAGCATACAGCCGCCATATCCCGCCAGGAAATCCTCCAGCGTGTTCAGGGTATCGATATCAAGGTCATTGGTGGGTTCATCGAGTACAAGGAAATTCGGCTTGTCGATCAGCACCGTTAGCAGGTACAAGCGGCGGCGTTCGCCGCCGCTGAGCTTGGAGACCGGTGTACGCTGTCTTGCTGGCGGGAATCCGAATTGCTCCAGGAACCGGCCTACCGGCGTCCACTTGCCCTTGCCGGTACCTGTTTCCACATAGTCAGCGATTTCCCTTGCCACCTCGATCACCGTCTTGTCACCATGTGCTGGCAATCCTTCCTGGCTGTAATACCCGAAACGGATCGTCTCCCCGCGCCGGATCCGGCCTTTATCGGGCCGCTCCATTCCCATGATCATTTTCAGCAGGGTGGTCTTTCCGCTTCCGTTTCTCCCTATCACCCCTGCCTTCTCACCGCGTTTGAATGTATGGGTGAAATTGTGCAAAAGTGTTTTAGGGCCATAGGCCTTGCAGACATACTCGAGCTCCAGGACCTTGCGGCCAATGCGTTCCATTTGCATTTCAATGTTGAGCTTTCCCTCCGTCTTTTTACCCTGGACGGTATCCTCGGTCCTCTCGAATGCGTCCACCCGTGCCTTTTGCTTGGTGCCCCTTGCCTGTGGCTGGCGACGCATCCAGACAAGTTCCTTCCTGTAGTGATTCAGGTGTTTGCGTGCCGAGGATGCTTCCGCGGTTTCGCGTTCCAGCTTTTTCTCCAGGAAATAAGAATAGTTCCCTTTATATGTATAAAGGTTGCCACCTGAAAGTTCCAGGATCGTATCACATACGTTATCCAGAAAGTACCGGTCATGGGTGACCAGCAGGATAGACTTATTGAGCGCCGAGAGATATTTTTCGAGCCACTCGATCATTTCCAGGTCCAGGTGGTTGGTCGGTTCGTCCAGAAGCAGCAGGTCAGGTTCGGTAATCAGCAGCCGTGCCAGCGCCACCCGCTTACGTTCCCCGCCTGACAGGCTGCCCATTATCCTTGAAAAATCATGTATACCGAGCTTGCCCAGTACTTCGCGGGCCTTATGTTCAATATTCCAGGCCCCCAGCTCGTCCATCCGTCCGGTAATGCGTTGCATTTGACCTGCATCGGCATTGGGAACGGAAGCGAGCATTTCATATTCGGCAATCAGCCGGAAAACTTCCTGGTCGGCGGGGAACACGGCTTTCTGTACACTGGATTCGCTTTCGAATCCCGGCTCCTGTTCCAGGTATCCCGTCCGGGTTCCCTTGCGCATGGCAACGGATCCCGTATCAGGTCGTTCCATCCCGGACAGGATCCGCAGAAGCGTGGACTTACCGCTCCCGTTAGCGGCCACGATCGCCGATTTCTGGTTGCGGCTTATCGATACGGAAAGGTCATCGAAGAGCACCCGCTCGTCGAAAGCCTTGCTTAGCGACGTGGCGGTAAAGATGTTCATGTGCGGGGGGCTGTTCGCGGATTCCGGGATGCCTCCCGCGCACTCAGGAAAGGGTTGCCTGCAGCGTCACCGGCACGCTAAGGGCTTTGGAAACCGGGCATTCGCGTTTGGCTTCATCTGCGCATTCGTCGAACTTTTCTTTCTGGATTCCGGGTACACTGGCTTTTAGCACGAGATCCGAGCCGGTGATGCTTCCGTCGGCAAGGGTGACGGTCGCTTCCGTTTCCAGGCGCTCCGGCGTGAATCCTGCATTGCCCAGCACGAAGCTGAGTTTCATGTTGAAACATCCTGCATGTGCAGCGGCAATGAGTTCTTCCGGGTTCGTGCCGGGTTCATCTTCAAAGCGTTTGGCAAAGTTATAATCCGTCTTATTCAACGTCTGGCTGGCGGTCGTCAGGTGGCCGCCTCCTTCCTTTCCTGTGCCGCTCCAAACGGCGGTTGCTTTTCTTTTCATAATACTAACTGTTGGTTGGTCGTTTCTTAGAATGAAGGGACAAAAATAATCCAAATTGGCCGAACGCTGTCCCGGAAAAAGCGCGAGCCGCCCCGGTGGGGCGGCTCGCGCACGATAAGGGTGGCTAGCGTGTGCCGGCTTACTTCATTACATTGATCTTGTGCGGTACGGTTTCCGTTCCAATCCGGAACTCGCAAACATACATGCCGTTCTGCAGCGTGCTCACATCCAGGTCGAAAGCGCCGCTACCGGATACATACCCGATCTCGCCCGCCAGGACCTGGCTGCCCTGGATGTCAAAGATCCTGTAGCTTAACAGTTCCTTATCCATGGTATTGAAGCTAACCGTAACCCGGTCCGAAGCAGGATTCGGGTAAACGGCGAATGCACTTTGCACATCGTTTTGCCCGATGCCTACCGGAACCTCGATAAAGGCATTGATCATCACCTCCTCGATTTCACGGAAGCGGTACACGGCCCAGTTGGCAAGTGTGGTTGCCGGGCCCAGGATCTCGAACGTCCTGTTTGAAACCGGGGGAACCTGGTTCTGTCCAAGTGCGATTCCGGAACCGCCCATCATCCAGGCAACATAGAAGCCACCTGAATTAAGCGTGACAGGCGTGGGCAGCATGACTTCATTCCAGCCGCCGACCAGAACAGATGTAGACGCCACCGCTACGGAATCGAGCAGCGTCATCGGTGCACCATTAGGACCGTCATCATCAAAAATCATCAGGGAGAAACCTACCGGCGGGGTGGCATTCGCCACGATGAAAGCCCGCACCCTGGTGATGTTGTACGGTGCAAACGGGGGCTCAAAGTACATGCCCGTACCGCCTGAGCCGCCATTCCACGAAATGCCGCCCAGTCCTGCATCGATGCCATTGTCGAATGTCAGCAGGATGGAACTTTGCGTGGTGTCGATCACAACCATTTCCAGCGTTTTCTGGTTGTTGCTGGGCGTGGCGTCACCGGGAAGCAGTGTTTCTGTGATATGGCGGAATGTACCGGTACCCGTGGGAGACCAGGTATCCGGGAAGTTGATCACCTGCGTGGCACCCTGTGTGAAGTTGGTCACCTCCACGGTATCACGCACCTGCACGATGTTGAATCCGTTCACCACGCGGGAGTATGCGCGGACGGTATCCAGGATCGTATTCCCCTGGTTCGCTATTTCAGCCACGCTGGAATAGGCAGCTCCGTCCTTTGCCAGGAACAGGCCGCCGTTTTCCGGATTGTTGCAATACGTGGTGGACGCATCGTTGATGGCCAGCGTAATCGTATCTGGATAGTAAAACTTAACTGATGAGTTGGCTACCGGGTAGAAGTTATAGAGGACCTGCAGCCCGATATTACCCGAATTGTTTTCGATGCCGGTAGTTACAAAGCTGGTGGTGGAAACACTTGCCCCATTCTGCATCTGATAATTGTAGGTAATGGAGCTGTCCAGCGTCGAAAGCACAGCCTGGAAGGTGTTGAGACCCACGAATCCGGAAGGATCCCAGAAGGGAACGTTCTTCCAGGTAACCACCAGCGAGTCACTTCCGGGGCTGAACCAATACATACAAGCGGCTCCCGGAACCGGGTTATTGGCGTTGTCGGTAAAGGTAAGGTCGGTCGTCATCGCCGCAAGGTAATCCTGGATGAGCGTAGGCGTCGGGATGACAGGGAAAGGATGAGCCACCGGTACGCTGGTAAAGCCGATATAACCGTTCGAGCCGATCCAGAACTCCGCCGGATCATACCAGTAGTACTTGAATGGAATATTCATGGTGAATGGTCCCACGATGTTGTCGTCGGTCAGTCCCATGACATTCACGGTACCGGGCAACGAATCGATGTCGATCCAGCTGTAGGACGGCCCCATCGGGTCGTTGCTGTTTCGCCAGACGTAGCCGAAGGAGTCGGGCCCGCCGGTGGTCTGGGCCGTCACCGCTGGTGCTGCCAACGCGAAGAGCATCAAGGTGGTAAATAATTTTTTCATAGTTTGATAGAGTTTGATTATTACATGGTTAAGAAATCAAAAGAAGTAAATAGACAGTCAAAAAGCAAAGATATACCGTAATTTTTTAACGCGGCAACCGGGCCTCTTTTGCGGGCAGGAAGACAACTTTCTTCTCTTTAAAATACTCGCCTTCAAAGTAATCCGAAACCTCCCGCACCCTCACTTTTTCCTGCCATGGAACCAGTTCCTTGTCCAAATTACCCCCTTTCAGGCACAGCAGTCCGCCGGGCCGGTGATTCCGGGAAAAACGCCATTTACCCCTGGTCCATTCCACCAGCTTTTCCATCGGCGCCGTGGCACGCGAAACAATAAAGTCGAACTTCCCCTGCACCGATTCCGCACGGCTATGCACGGCCATTACATTCTTCAGACCCGCTGCCTCGGCGATGGCCCGAACAGCTGTTACCTTCTTGCCGGTGGCGTCCACCAGCGTGAATGGTGTTTGCGGGAATGCGATGGCCAGGGGAATTCCCGGGAAGCCGCCCCCTGTCCCCAGGTCCATTACCAAATCGGCACTGCCGAACTGCACAAACCGGGCAATGGCCAGGCTGTGGAGCACATGCTTTTCATAAAGATGGGGAAGGTCGTTCCTGGATACCAGGTTGTGTTTCGCATTCCAGTGGGCATAAAGCCCGGCCAGCATGCCTACCTGTGATCGCTGCAGGTCAGTAAGGGAAGGGAAATATCTGAATACCGTTTCCGGGGTTGACAACGGGGTGAATGCCGGCGGGTCAGATCTTGTGTTCTGAGTTCTTCATGATCTGGTAAAGAAACTCGCGGGCCCGAAACAATTGTGCTTTTACGGTTCCCAGGGGCAGCTCCATCTTGACGGCAATTTCCTCGTAGGACAACTCCTGGTAGTATCGCATCTCGACCAATTGCCGGTAGCGGGGTTTCAGCTTCTCCACCACATCGCGCAACATGATTACTTTTTGCTTTTTCATCATGTGCTCTTCCGGGTCCGGGCGGTCAGAGCGTACCTCGAGCATGATCTCATCGCCGTCTCCGGTTTCGATGCCCTTGTCGATGGACTGAATCTGTTTTTTCTTTTTCCTGATGAAATCGATGCAATTATTCGTTGCGATCTTGAAAAGCCACGTGCTGAATGCGAAATCGGGTGTATACTGCCTAATGTTCTTGAATGCCTTGCCAAACGCCTCTATGGTGAGGTCATCCGCATCATCCCGGTTATTCACCATCTTAAGCAACATGAAATAGATGGAATCCTTGTAACGGGACATCAGCTCCGCAAATGCCTTCTGGTCCCCTTCATCTACCGCCCTGCGGACCAGCTTGAAATCCTTTACCGCTTTGTCCGAAAGGTTCGGGTTGGGGGTCGTGTCGGTTTTTGGCCGGGCGCTGCGTTCTTGTTTTATTTCCATTCCTGCACTTTAACTAACATGTTGGAGATCGCTAATATAGGATAAATCAATACCACCAAAAGATCGAAGAACGGGGTAAATATCAACAGGTCCAGTTCTTTAAGTTTCTTCATACCCAGTCCGAATACAAGTACCTGGATCATCATCCTCAAACCGAAAACCGAAAGCACCGCTGCCGGCGCATAACCGGCCACCAGCAGTACGGCCAATCCGGCATATATGCCTATCTGGGTCGCATAAAACATGCCAAGCAACAACTTGTGTAAGATTTTGTAATGTTTTGCCGTGCTCATATGGCGCTTCTTCTGCCTGAGCCATTGCCGGAAACTATCCGCCGCCCTGGAATAGGTAAAGGAATCCGCCCCCGTTTCAACGGTGGTATTGCCTCCATGAGCAGCTTCATTGACAAAGAGGTCATCATCGCCTGAGATGACATGATGATGCCCCGCAAAGCCCTTGTTCCTGAAAAACAGGTCTCTCGTATAACACAGGTTACGGCCCGTTCCCATGTAAGGAATACCGGCCATGGCGTAAGAAAGGTACTGCATGGCATTGAAAAAGGTGTCAAACCGAATCCACTTGTTCAGCAACCCCCTGCCTTTTTCGTACGCACCGTAACCAATTACAATTTCAGTTTCTCCCTGGATATGACGACTCATCATATTAATCCAGTCGGTGCTGGCGGGCCGGCAGTCCGCATCCGTAAAAAGGAGCGTTTCTGATTCCGCCGACTTGATGCCCATGGTCAGGGCGAACTTCTTCCCATGCCTGTATCGTTCGTTTTCCCTGATGGTAACCACTTTGAGATTCGGGTAGGCATCTTCATACTCCTCGAGTGCCTTGTCTGAATTATCCCAGGAGCAATCGTTAACCACGTGTACCCGGAACGATTCGTATTCCTGCCCCAGTACGTGCTTCAGGTTCCGGTGAAGGTTTTCCAGCTCGTTGCGTGCACATATAACTACCGTCACGGGTGACTTCGCATTCCCGCCCCCGGATTGCTTTTGCATCCCTAACCTGAGAAAAACGAACAGGTAGAATGCCAGCTGGATGGCGATCAACACGAGCCAGCACAGAAACAGGTAATCCGGGATATCCCCTGGCATCCAGTCCATGTCAGCGTATGCGGGACGTTATCCCGGCAAAGCTAGCCGAACCCTAAGTGGCAATATTTCTACATTTGACAAAATACTAACACCGCCTGTTCATTATTTACCGGTATGGCTTTTAAATTCGTGCCCGGATCCAGGGATCCGTATTCACAAGCACGCACCGGTACGCTTACCACGGACCACGGTGACATCCCGACGCCGGTATTCATGCCGGTGGGGACGGGGGCAACCGTGAAGGCGGTTCACCAGCGCGAACTGGAAGCGGATTCGGATGCCCGAATCATTTTGGGCAATACCTACCACCTGCACCTGCGTCCCGGCATACCCGTGATCCGCAAGGCCGGGGGGCTGCACCGGTTCATGAGCTGGAACCGTTCCATCCTCACGGACAGCGGGGGATACCAGGTATTTTCACTCAGCCAGCGCCGCAAGATCAGCGAGGAGGGCGTATCATTTCAGTCGCATATCGACGGTGCCAGGCACTTTTTAAGCCCCGAAGATGCCATTGACATACAGCGGGGACTGGGTGCTGACATCATGATGGCATTTGATGAGTGTACGCCGTATCCAAGCACCCTGGCGGATGCCCGCCAGTCGATGCAACTCACACACCGGTGGCTGGACCGGTGCCTTGAACGGTTTCACGCTACGCAACCCCTCTATGGACATGACCAGGCGCTGTTTCCCATTGTGCAGGGGGGCATGCATGCCGTGCTGCGTCGTGAAAGCGCGGAAGTGATCGCCTCAAAGCAGGCCGCGGGCAATGCGATCGGCGGCCTGTCAGTCGGTGAGCCTGCGGAGGTCATGTACGAGATGGCACGTATGGTCTGTGATATCCTGCCTGCCGACAAGCCCAGGTATCTCATGGGCGTGGGTACGCCGGCCAACCTGCTGGAATGCATGGCCCGGGGTGTGGATATGTTCGATTGCGTGCTGCCCACCCGTAACGGGCGAAACGGCATGCTGTTCACCTCCGAAGGGATATTGAATATCCGCAACGAGAAATGGAAAGAGGACTTCTCCCCTATCGATCCCGCGGGCCACAGCTTCGTGGACCAGCGTTACTCGCGAGGCTATCTCCGCCACCTGGCCGCCAGCAACGAAATACTGGCCATGCAGATCGCTACCCTGCACAACCTCGCCTTCTACGCGTGGCTGACCGCGGAAGCGCGGCAGCGCATCGAAGCGGGCACGTTCGGTCCGTGGAAAGACAAAATGACTCTTCAACTGGAAAGGCGGATCTGACCACCTGAATCCCCGGGGAGGTGCATGAACGCGACGTGACAAATTGCTATTTTCGCAACTCAACAACCAAACCCGAAGACCATGAACGAACCAAAATCCTCCGGCAGCAAAGGCAGATTTATATGGATCCTGCTCATTATATCCGTAATCGCCAACATATGGCAATGGCGAAGCAACGTGAGCACCGTGGAAAGCTACCAGATCAAAACCGACAGCCTGATCACCGCACGGGTGGATGTGGAAAAGGAACTGGACGCCACCAGTGAGGAACTCAATAAATACAAGGGGATCAATGACAGGCTGGATAGCCTGTTGCTCGAGGCGAACAATGACATAGAAGAGCAGAAACTCCGTATCGAAAAGCTTACACGTTCCGAACGAAATGCCAGAACGCTCAATGTAAAGCTGCAAAAGGAACTCGTGGATGCCAGGAAAATGCGCGACCAGTATCTTGAGAAAATTGACGAATTGCTCGTGGAGAATGAAAGCCTTAAGAAGGAAAAGGAAGACCTGACCAGCACGGTTGAGGCCCTTTCCAAAAACCTGGAGACCACCGTCACAACGGCTTCCGTGCTGAAAGGCGAATACGTAAAGGTAACAGCACTTAAGAAAAAAAGCAGCGGGAAATTCCGGGCCACGGCCATGGCGCGGCGAACCAATAAAATGGATGTGTGTTTCACCGTGCTTGAAAACACGTTTGCCGAGCCGGGTGAAAAGAGGGTATACCTGCGGATCGTGGAACCAGGCGGCAAGACACTGGGTGACAAGGCCGGGGCTACAAACTCCGGATCTTTCACGGTGACCGGTACCGGGCAGGAGATCCTGTACTCCTCACTGGGCACGCTGAATTATGACAACACCAGGCAGGACTATTGCATCGCCTACGAGGAAGATGAGCGGATTTTCACATCGGGCACCTACCTCATAGAGGTGTATATCAATGAAAGCCTGAGCGTGGCTGCATCGTCGGTGCTGAAGTGAGCCAGTAAGTTGAGCGGTTGAGGGAAAGGGCATGGCAGGTCGCCTGGCGGCCGCCACCCGCAGCCTGACCGGAAATCATTGCTCCACGAACCGCCCATTCACTTTTAAATAGGGCCTTCCCCAGGTGGGATTCATCGGCTTGAGCGTGTCCGAGTGATACGGGATGTAGAACCGGTGTGCCAGGTTTCCTGATGAATCCAGGATCACATACCTTGCGCTTGTCGTTTCCTCAATGACGTAGTAACCGTTTGCGGTCAGCGACTGCCTTCCCTGGGTCGCTGAACTGAAAATGCTGTCGCCGATGGAAGTTACGTTCCCGGAGCTGAAGTCATAGAATAAGATATTGCTGTACCTGCCCTCCGAATCGATGTGGCAGAAATAGACGTTGTTGTTAAAAGTTGAAATGACAGAGTCATTCACGACCTGCAAATCATGCTGCGCCATCCAGGGGCCCTTTTTGTACCAGAGAATGGAGTCATTGCCGGGCCGGTACAAGACGATCATGCTCTGGTGGCGCAAACTCAGCAGCAGGTCACCCTGCTCCCATGCCAGACCGTCCCCTTTAACCGGCAACACATCGTTCAGGTGGTACGGGTCGTATCCATAGCCCTGGATATACCCGGGGGTAGAAGCGATCCATTCGTCGAACAGCCCGCCGGCCATGAAGGCACCTGTAAGTCCGCGGTAAAACACTTCCTGCCCCCTGGAATCCAGGCAGAGGATGCCGTCGTCCCGGAAATCGTATTTCAGGCCAAGTGAATCTGCCGGGTCCGCGGAGCAGGTCCATATCCGGCCTTCGCGGTCCGTTTCAATCGAATGATGCGTGATCCTCGCGCTCTTCCATACCAGGCGTGACTCCTTGTCCAGCCTGTACACATGGCCCAGGATATTGCAGTTGAACACGAGCCCGGAATCCGGAGTCATCAATGGCGCATTTACCTGGATGGATGCTATGGACTTGGAAATATGCTCATAGGCATACATGGCTCCCCAGTCCTCCGGGAAGTTCCCGTCCAGGAATCGCCGGATGGAATCCAGGTCGACCATCATCATGGGCAGCGGGATATCCCATTTCATGGCTATGGTTCCCCCGTTAACCTGCTGAAGGCGGACCTGTCCCCTGTCCCCGCCCTGGTAAAGATAATGGAGAAGGTACAATG
The DNA here is from genome assembly GCA_024638565.1 of Bacteroidota bacterium. Taxonomy (GTDB): domain Bacteria; phylum Bacteroidota; class Bacteroidia; order AKYH767-A; family OLB10; genus JAHEKC01. Next base: position 10,606 of record JAHEKC010000015.1, on the reverse strand, counting down.
CGGAATCTGCCCCATCAACCTGCCCGATGGGCCTTATATCTTCCGCCATTTCCGTTTCTATCTTCTGGTGCTCCCTGTGGAGCAGCCAGCGTTCGATCACAAATGGGGTCTTGTACATGAATACAAGCGCCTTGTCGACCCTTGTCCGGTCGCTTGCCTTTTTGCGTTCGGCCCGGATGCTGAAAAATATCGCTCCCCAAAGCATGAAAAGCAATACCAGCACCACGCGGAGCACCCTTACAACCCTGTCCATCTCAATTGATTGCTATTTTCTTCATTTCATCATACAAAGCGTCACACCCGGCGTCACCCGATGAATCGTCCAGGGTTCGCGTGGCGGGCTGAAATGGCCTGACGCTGATCTGCCCGGCGCGGCCGGTTAGCCCCATGCCGTTAAGCAGTGCTTCCAGTGACCCGGCCGGATTTTCTACGAATCGTTCGTAACAAAAAAAGTAAAAGCCCGCCGTTCCGCCAAACCTGTCGAGCGCGGCCCGGTAAAAGTCATGCCAGCAGGACATCCAAAACGGCTTTTCTTCCGGGTTCCCCGCGGGCCATTCCGCGTCAGGGTCACCGGGAAGCGATACCTTCCGGTGAAGGCCGAATTCGTGGTGACCGAGCATGTCCATGTAATCCAGCACGAATTCATCCTGGCGCTGGGCGGCACCCAGTTCCAGGTGCATACGGAGCAAGGAAGCAGCCTGGGCGTCTGCCCTTCGAAATGGTATGACCGTATGAATAATACCCCCCGCTGCGGCCTCCTTCTCATGGAGTGCCCCGGCCCTCAGCAGGTGGTTGTTGTTTTTCGCAAGGTATACATGGCTTCCCGCGATGAGCCTTCTGAACTCGGCATACCTGGAATAAATTTTTCCGGGAACGTCATGGCGTACGAGTGATTTATCCCTGATGTACCGACGCCCGGCATAGTGAAGCCAGAATGGTTCTTCAAGCGCTTCCGGGGAGTTCAGGTCGTGCATGATGCCATCGGCATGAAATCGTTCCCTGCCGGCAACCTTCTTTTTAGAAACGAATCCCGGCCAGGTGGACGGCATGAAGACAAAAGGCATGTTCCGGTAGGACAGGCTTCGGCATTCGGGCAGCTGCGCCAGGTATTGCATCAGTACCGTGGTGCCGGCACGTGCCATCCCGGAAACGTAAATGCTCGCAGCAGGCCCGGAACCGCGCAGCTTACGCCTTTGCAGCATGCGCTCCAGTCTGAAAATTGATTTGGCGGCAACCTTATTCCCGAGGAACAGGTAATGCATGAACTGTTCCACCGGTGAGTACGGGTTCTGCCTTACGGGTTTTTTGCGCCGTGCGAGTAAAAACAACAGCGGTGCCAACGAACCCGCCATAAAAGGCCAGCCGGTCAGGAAAGGGGGGAATAGGATTTCTGTGCGGATGCCCCCGGGTGAACCGTCCCTGATCCAATGTACCGCCAGGGCGGCCACGGCTACCAGGGCGGTAAGCGCCACCCCGAATACTAACATGCGAAACAGCAACAAAAAGAAGGAGCCCAGTACAGCGCGGAAACGGGGCATGAGCTCCTTCGCGATTTGATCATCGTCGAGCACCGGGTGGCCTGCCAGGTAAACGAAGCGGGAAACGGCCAGGATCCACCTCCTGGCCCCGGCAACCATGCCTGCCCGGCTGAAAATTAGAATGGCGGAAACGGAAACGAAAAAACCGGCAATAAAAGCCGTGATCATTTACGCCTCTTTTTTAAAAATCTCTTGATTGGAAACCAGAAAAAAGTAAAAAGTGTAATCAGGATCAGCGCCGCCACCCCGATAACGATCAAAAGCGCGCCGCCGCCCAAACCGGGACCAAGGTAAAGGAATATCATTTCCGAATGATCTATGCTGCGGTGTTCAGTCTATCAGTGCAAACTGCAAATCCCTTCAAGATTCCTGGAGCGAATGCCCCATTTTTTTTCTTTTCGTTTCCAGGTACAGCTTGTTATGCTTGTTGGACGAAATCTCAATGGGTACATTCTCCACAATTTCCAGCCCATACCCGATCAGGCCGGCCCTTTTGGTGGGATTGTTCGTCAGCAGCCTCATTTTTGTAACGCCAAGCTGACGCAGCATCTGCGCACCCACTCCATAATCACGTTCGTCAATCTTGAATCCCAGTTCCAGGTTGGCCTCCACCGTGTCCCTGCCGGTCTCCTGCAGCTTATAGGCCTTGAGCTTGTTGAGCAGGCCGATGCCCCGGCCTTCCTGGTTCATGTAAACGATCACGCCTTTCCCCTCCGATTCGATCATTTCCATTGCCCTGTGCAGCTGTTGTCCGCAATCGCAACGGCACGAACCGAATATATCACCGGTAAGACATGAGGAATGCACGCGTGTCAGCACGGGCTCGTCCTTGGCCCATTCGCCCTTGAAGAGCACCAGGTGCTCCTGCCCGGTAGTCACCTGGCGGAAAGCGGCAAGCCGGAAATCCCCCCACCGGGTAGGCAGCGCCACCTCGACCTGCTTTTCGATCAGGCTTTCGGTCCGGATCCGGTACGAGATCAGGTCTTCAATGGAGATTACCTTCAGACCGAATTTCCCGGCGATATCCATCAATTGCGGAAGGCGGGCCATGGTTCCGTCTTCATTCATGACCTCCACCAGGACGCCTGCCGGCTCGAAACCGGCCAGTACGGCGAGGTCCACCCCGGCCTCCGTATGCCCCGCACGGCGAAGGACCCCGCCCTTGCGCGCCCGCAGCGGGAATACATGTCCCGGCCTGCCCAGGTCTTCCGGCCTGGTCTTGGGATCGATCAGTGCCTGGATGGTCTTGGAGCGGTCACTCGCGGAGATTCCCGTGGTACACCCGTGGCCCAGCAGGTCCACACTCACGGTAAAAGGCGTCCGGTGCGAAGAGGTATTCTTATGCACCATCATCTCCAGATCCAGTTGCTCACAACGTTCTTCGGTCAGCATGGCACATATCAGTCCACGGCCATGGGTGGCCATAAAATTTACCAGTTCAGGCGTTGCATTGCGTGCCGCGGTGATAAAGTCTCCTTCATTCTCGCGGTCAGCATCATCCACCACTATCACGACCTTCCCGTTCCGGATGTCCCTGATGGCATCTTCAACCCGGCTCAACCCGTTCATTTCGTGATTTTTCATGTGTCCGTCAGTTATTTTATGCCTTGGAGCCGTGATTTCGGCCCGGACGGATGCAAAATTACGGAATTAACCATGAGGGTTCATGAAGGGGTTTTCAGCAGCCCGCTGCGTTCAACCTGCTCTGGCAGCGGTAATTATGCCCCGTGGCGCGTGGTGCGCCCGGCACGAAAACGCACGATTTCCGCTTCTATCTTACAGATGTAATACCCCGGGGGCTTCCATCTCAATCCGGACTGCCCACACCCTTATGATTGTATCAGAGGCCGGGACGCGGTTGCGGACCCGGACAAACAGAAAGAGGAAAACATGCCGGCCAGGCATTTGAGAACCGGCAAAAGATAATTGGGTTAATTGGTTTTTGGTTAGCTTTTAGGTTGATTCAGGAGAAGGGCTGCCCCGTAAGGCAGCCCGGCTTCCTGGCTTCCGGAAAAACCGCACCCGCATTAAGATCGAGAGGTGTTGCAAAACACGGCTGCCCCGTAAGGCAGCTTTTTTTTTACCCGCTGTTTTCGATCAGCTTCCGGTAAAACGCAAGCAGTCCTCTTCCCAGCACCTTGTTATCATAAACTGTCTCTGCCAGCTTGCGGGCTTCACGGCCTATGTGGAAGCAAGAGGCGGGTGTCCGGCACAGCTGCACCAGTGCATGGCAGAATGCTTCCGGGCTTTCGCCGATGAGGATGTTGCGGCCCGCTTCGTAGTTTATCCCCTCCGCCCCTACCGGTGTACTGACAATCGCTTTTCCCGCGGCCATGCCTTCAATGATCTTGACCCGCATGCCTCCGCCGGAAAGCAACGGCACGATCATCACCTCCTTATCCTGCATGAATGCACGGGCGTCGGCAATCCGTTCGTTTACCACCAGATTCTTATCCGCCCGTCTCATGATGCGGTCAGGCATCCGCTTTCCCGCAAGGAAGACCCTCACCCCGGGCACCTGCTCCACCAGCAGCGGTAACACGCGGTCAAGGAACCAATCCACGCCTTCGATGTTTGGCATCCAGTCCATGGAGCCCAGGTGAAACAGGGTGATCTCCTTTCCCGGTGGGCCGGGTTCCGGGTATGCAGTTACGTCGATGCCCACGGGGACCACCTGCATCGGTACATGGCAACCCAGTGACACCAGGAGGTCCCTGTCGACAGGTGTTATGGGAACAATGGCATCCATGGCTGAGCAGGCAGCTAGCTCCTCTTTTTTCATCCTCGAAGCCAGCAGCTTAAGGTAGCTTCGTTTAAGCGGATTCTGGCTGGCGGATGCCAGCCGCTGCCAGATCACATGCTCCACGTTGTGCGCACGCAAGACCACACGGGCATCACTGGACCGGCGGATGGCCTCCAGGTATGGGGTCAGGAAAAGGCCTTCAAGCTGTACGATGTCGTAGTTGCCGGATTTGAGTATTTCGGTCAGTTTCTTTTCAAATACCGTTGATTCAAACCGCTGAATGTTGTAGGACCGGTTCGAAAACAGGTTGCGCAGGGCGCCGAGGGCGGTAACCCGGAGCCTGTGCGGCACGGCCTCCATGGCGGTGCGTTTCACAAAGTCGCCCTTGAGCGCGGCTACATCGACGAAATGCTTATCGGGGTTCAGCGCCAATACCCTGACCTCCGCGCCGGGCAGGAGTGCAAGGGCGAGGTTATACATCGCAATGGTGGCACCGTCAGCGGGTGGCTGCGGTACACGCATACACACCTGAAGGATCTTCAACGCTTGCCGGCTTTTTTAAGTTTTCGGAAAAAATTCAGGTAGGCATCTATATCGAACAGTGCCGAATCGTGCGTGGCCTTGTAGATCAATAGGACACCCACGGGCAGCAATACCAGCGGCGCTATCCACATGCCTTCGGCAGGCGCAATGACATCCTCTTTGGCAAACTTCTCACCCGTGATCGATATGACATGAAATATGATAAAGAAGACGATTGATACCACGATGGGCAGCCCCAGTCCGCCCTTGCGGACAATGGCACCGAATGGCGCCCCGATGAGGAATAACACGAGGCAGGCGATCGAAAGGGTGAACTTCCTGTGCCACTCTATGGTATATTTCGTAATGCTGCGTTGCTTGGCCGCCAGCTCCTCCTTGTTGCTGTTCACGTAAATCCTGGCATTGCGTGCGGTGGCCAGCGCGCGCTGGAATACGGATGCGGCAGCAGGCACCACCAGTGCATCGTCCCGCACTTCCGCAGGGGCCCTTGCGCGTGGCCCCGTCATCAGGGTGCTGTCGGTCATGAACGACATGTAATGCGGGGTGGAGCGAGTCAGCTCATCGGTACGTTCCCCGAATTTCTGCTCCAGGCTATCCACGGCCTTTGTCAGCTGCCGGAAGTTCAGCATCTGCCAGTTATCCTTGAAAAGATCCTCGTTTGTCCTGGTAAGCTTGAAATTTGAAAGGTCGAAGCGGATCAGCTGCTTGTCGAACTTCGTTCGCGTGAACGGCCTCGCCCCTTCCTCATTCCTTTCCCGGGTACCTTCCTCGTAGACGTGCCCGTTGCGAAGCGACAACTCCAGGAACTGCTCCCCTTTCCCGGATACCATCGTCCCTGAACGCGCAAGGATAACCCGGTTGTTGCCCTGTCGCTGTGAATGATCATAGATCATGATATCCTTAAGCGTGTTCCCGTCTTTTTCCTTGCTGGCGATGCGGATACTGTAACCGTCGATGCCGTTGTAAAAGACACCTTCCCTGATAAAAAGGGCGGGTTTCAGCTGCCTGACGTCGTACAACAGGGAACCCATCTTGAGGTTGGCGATGGGCAGGATATAGTTCGAGAACAGGAACGCACCGAAACTGATGCAGACGGCGGCAATCACCAGCGGACGCATGATGCGCTGCAGTGAAATGCCGGCTGCCTTTCCCGCCACAATTTCGAAATGCTCCGCTAGATTACCGAAGGTCATGATCGACGATACCAGTACGGCCAGGGGCAGCGCCAGCGGAACCAGTGTGACGGAGGTATAAATGATCAGCTCGCCCACCACGTACCATTCGAGCCCCTTCCCGACCAGGTCATCCACATACTTCCACAGGAACTGCATGAGAAGGACAAAAAGGGAAATGAAAAACGTCAGAATAAATGGTCCGGCAAATTCCCTTAATACCAGTATGTTCAGTTTTTTCACTTAAAGCGGAAATTGAAGGACGGGGCCGGCTGAATGCCCGCGGATAAAATTAACGGTTTCCTGCCTTGGAACGTATCCCGAAGTTCAGGAACCGATGATGTGCTTCAGTTCATGAAGCTGGGTATCCCAGAGTCTCTTGGTTTCATCCAGGTCTTCAGGAATGGAAAAGTCGGTAATCAGAAGGGCGATGTCATTGGTGAGTTCATCCGTCAGGATCTCGAATTCAAAAAACGCATCGTCCGGGTCGTCAAGCCACTTGAACTTGACCAGCTGCCCTTCCCGCTTGTGAACCATTTTGGCCTTTTGTTCATTGCCCGACCAGGCAAAGGTGTAAATCCCGTCGTTTACCCGGACGTCATCGGCAAACCACTCACCCAGGCCGGAAGGTGTACTCAGGTAATTGTAAAGAATCTTTGGTGACGAGTGCATGGGGAACTCGACCTGGAATTTTTCCTTCTTTGCCATATCAGGCAGTAAACCAGCCTTTAAGGACGGGACTGCCCGGCAAGTATATGTATTTCCTTTTAAACTTCGTAAACGGAACCATGCCTGCGAACCTGCGTATAAAACGGTCCGGCCATGAACAGGTTTTTCCAGACCATCCGCACACTGCTTGCAGGCAAGCACCGGCTCTATACCTATTCGGTTTTCGAATTGATTGCCATCGGAGTGATCATTGCATTTTTTGTGCTCATGCTAAGGCTGTCCTAACCGGGCACATGCGCACTTATTAACACTACTTTCGTTCTATTTTACCTAAAAACAGCATCGTTTCGGTGGCTCCGGGGCTAAATTTGTGTGATCCGGAAAAAGGCCGGACGAATTGGCTATGCCTTCTACTGAACAAAACCTCCCACGCCACGGCTACAATTCCGTTGTCCGGTTTTTCGAGTCCCGGTGCCAGGAAACGCCGGATGCACCCGCGGCGTGGTGCGAAAACGAGACGCTCAGCTATGCAGAGCTGAATGCCCGGGCAGACAAGCTGGCCGGCAGGCTCCGGGAACAAGGCGTCAGCCGGGGTGTTGCAGCAGGCCTATGCGCATCCCGATCCTTTGACCTGCTGGCAGGCATGCTGGGAATCCTGAAGGCAGGCGGCTGCTATGTTCCCATCGATCCGTCGTACCCGGAAGACCGGATCCGGTCCATGGCGGGTGACGCAGACCTGAAGATCGCGGTCGGCCAGGAGGCCTGCCGCCATATTTTTGACAAACTCGGCATCCCTTGTTTATCCTTCAGCGGATCGGGGGGGTCCCCTTCCACCGATGAGGACAATGTTCCGGAAGACCGGGTGTACATTCTGTTCACCTCCGGATCTACCGGCAAGCCAAAAGGCGTGGCCATGGTTCACAGGGCCATGATCAATCTGCTTAACTGGCAACTTGATGCCACGCCACTCGGCAGTCCTGCGCGTACGCTGCAGTTCGCACCCGCAGGATTCGATGTGTCGTTCCAGGAAATATTCAGCACCTGGTCCACGGGTGGCTGCATATACATGGTGGAAGACAACCTGAGACTGAATGCGGCAAGCCTGCTCGAGTTTATCGGGCGGCATTCCATAGAACGACTGTTTCTTCCCTACATCGCATTGCAGCACCTCGCGGAAACCGCCACGCGGGAAATGATTTTTCCTGCTTCATTGCGCGATGTCATTACCGCCGGTGAGCAGTTACGCATCACTCCACAGGTAAGGGCGTTTTTCAATGCGATTCCCGGCTGCCGCCTGCATAACCACTACGGCCCCACGGAGGCGCACGTGGTGACCTCCTTCACCCTGCCCGGGAACCGGCAGGACTGGAGCGCAGTGCCCCCCATCGGGAAAGCGATTGACGGCGTACAGATCCTTCTGCTCGACGCGCAAATGAAAGCGGTGCCAGAAGGCAGGACCGCGGAATTGTACATAGGCGGACAGGCACTGGCGGAAGGATATGTGAACCGCCCTGAACTGACCGGACAGCGGTTTGTCACACATCCTGGCTCCGGCGAACGGCTGTACCGTACCGGTGACCTCGCGCAATTACTGCCTGATGGCAATATCCGATTCCTCGGGCGGGCGGACAACCAGGTGAAGATACGCGGGTACCGGATCGAACCGGGCGAAGTGGAGGTAGTGCTCAACAGGGCACCGGGGGTCAGGGCCTGCGTGGTCGTGGTACGAGAAGACAAGCCCGGCGACAGGCGGCTGGCAGCTTACGTGGAAAGTGGAAAGAACTTCAGTGCGCACGAGTTGCGGAAACACCTTGAAAAGGAGCTTCCTGATTACATGGTCCCGTCGGTATTTGTGCAGGTCGATGCCCTGCCCAAAACGTCCAGCGGCAAGGTTGATCCGCAGGCGCTGCCCGCTCCACCGGGCGACCGGCCGGACCTGGACACCGTTTATTCCTCGCCCACCACACCCGCAGAAAAAAGTATCGCCACCCTGTGGAGCAGGATGCTGGGTATTGATAAAATCGGCGTGCTTGACAGTTTTTTCGAACTGGGCGGGCATTTCCTACTTGCCGTACAGATGATCGATGCCCTTAAATCAGAATACGGCATGGATCTTCCGGTCACCCGGCTGTACCAGCATCCGGACATCAGGTCCATAGCCGCCTTCCTGGACAGCGGGGATTCCGGAAAGACCTATTACGACAAGGCGCGCGCGGGCATCCGCAGGGGCAGGCAGGAACCGGAATCCGTTGAAGACGGAATTGCCATCGTGGGAATGGCAGGACGGTTTCCGGGCGCAGCAGATATCTCCACTTACTGGCAAAACCTGCGCGAGGGCCGGGAAACGACGAAGTTTTTCCAGAAAGAAGAGCTGGATCCTGCTTTGGACCCTGCGCTGCGTGACGATCCTTCTTATGTTTCCGCACGCGGTATCATTGATGCGGCAAGGTTCGATGCCGCATTTTTCGGCATGCAGCCACGCCTGGCAGGCCTGATGGATCCGCAACAGCGGGTCTTCCTCGAGGTGGCCTGGCATGCGCTTGAAGATGCCGGCTGCGACCCCGCCAGGTATGCAGGCGCGGTAGGCGTATTTGCGGGCATCGGGAATAACACCTATTACCTGAACAACGTGCTGGCTCGCAAAGACCTGGTAGAGCAGGCCGGGCCTTTCCAGGTGATGACCCTCAATGAAAAGGATTATATCGCCACACGTGTTTCGCACGAACTCGACCTGACGGGGCCGGCGCTGAGCATTCATACCGCATGTTCCACTTCCCTGGTTGCAGTAGCGGTGGCCGTGGAAAACCTGCTTTCATTTCAGTGCGACATGGCGCTGGCGGGAGGAATTGCCATCACCGTGCCGGTAAATGCCGGTCATCTCCACAACGAAGGGGGTATGTTCTCGGCCGATGGCCATACCAGGCCCTTCGACGCCCGGGCCTCCGGAACCGTGTTCAGCGACGGCTGCGGGGTGGTAACGCTGAAACGCTACCGGGATGCAATCAGGGATGGCGACAGCGTATACGCGGTCATCCGCGGGGCCGCTACCAATAACGACGGCAGCGGGAAAGCAAGTTTCAGCGCGCCAAGTATCGAAGGGCAGGCCAGCGTTGTGGCAGCGGCACAGGCCCGTGCAGGCGTTGACCCGGAAACGATCGGATTTGTGGAGGCACACGGCACCGCTACCCCGCTGGGTGATCCCATCGAAGTAGATGCACTCACGCAGGCATTCAGGCACGGCCGGGACAAGGTGCAATATTGCGCCCTGGGTTCCGTCAAAAGCAACTTCGGTCACCTGACCGCGGCAGCAGGTGTGGCTGGCCTTATCAAGACAGCCCTGGCTTTGCATCACCGCGAGATTCCTCCCACCCTGCACTTCCGGGACGCCAACCCGGCGATCGATTTCGAGAAAAGCCCCTTTTACGTCAATAATAAATTGCTTGAATGGAAGGCGAACGACTTCCCCAGGCGGGCCGGCGTCAGCTCTTTCGGCGTGGGCGGGACTAACGTCCACGTGGTGCTCGAGGAAGCACCTGAAGGCATATCCCCCGGGCCATCCCGTCCGTTCAGCCTGTACCTCTTTTCTGCCAGGACAAAGGAAGCACTGGATCAGCAGGAGCACCAGTTTCTCGCCGTGGCGAACAGCCTTCCGGCCGGAAGCCTTCCGGATGCTGCCTACTCGCTGCAAACCGGCCGCAGGATTTTTACCCACCGCCGGTTCATCACGGGCCCCAGCGACACGCTTCCGAAGCCGGGACCTGCCAATTCGGATACACGCGAAGTGAAAACGGGCGACCGGAAAATCGTTTTCATGTTTCCGGGCCAGGGTGCGCAATACGAAGGCATGGGCCATAACCTGTATACCGGTGAAAAGATATATCGAAAAGCGGTTGACGAGTGCGCCGGTATACTGGCGGAATACCTGGACCAGGATATCCGGA
>JAHEKC010000092.1 GCA_024638565.1 Bacteroidota bacterium | reverse complement strand
GGCCATGGTCTTTACTTTTAGTTCCATGCTGGAGCGTGTCCGTTACTAGTTATTCGGAATTCGGTTATTCGTCACTCGTACTTTATTGACTGCCACTGCCACTGCCACTGCCACTGCCACCGCCACCGCCACTGCCACTCATTTCAACCCACTTCATCCGGTCTGCCTGGTTGTAGGCCCAGGGAGCGCCGTTGTTCTCGATCCGGCTGAACATCCCATTCAGCTCCGTGGGGGCGCTGCTCTGCTCCATGACCAGGTGGCGGCGCAGGTCTACAATGATGGACAAAGGATCAATGAGGACAGGGCAGGCATCGACGCATGCATTGCACGTGGTGCACGCCCACAGTTCTTCCGGTGAAATGTGATCTCCAAGCAGCGATTTACCGTCGTCCTTGAATGTGCCGTTCCGGTCGATGTTCTTACCCACTGCTTCCAGCCGGTCGCGCGTGTCCATCATGATCTTCCGGGGTGAAAGCTTCTTACCGGTAATGTTCGCAGGGCATGCCGAGGTGCAGCGTCCGCATTCCGTACATGAATACGCATCCATGAGCTGCTTCCATGTGAGATCCTGCACGTCGCTGGCGCCGAATTTGCCGGGCGGCGCGCTTTCGCCTTCCGGCTGCGGCGCGGAAGGATCCACCATCAGCTTTACCTCGCGGGCAATATCTTCGGGACTGGTGAACCCGCCTTTCGGCTCCAGGTTCGTGTACCAGGTATTGGGGAAGGAAAGGAACACGTGGAAATGCTTGGAGTAGGGGATATAATTCAGAAATCCCAGGATGCCGATGATATGGCCCCACCAGCAAAATCTTTCGATGCCGGCCAGCGTACTTTCGTTTGCAGGCAGCCACCCGGTGATCCATTGTGACACGGGGAATGCCCCGGCAGCGGTATAATGGGCGGAGCCTGCCTGTTGCAGCAGGTAATCCGCTGCATTCATGGTCAGGAACAGGCTCATGAGCACGATCTCCGTCACGAGGATGATATTGGCGTCGGAGCGCGGCCAGGAAGTCATCTCAGCCTGATGGAAACGCTTCAGGCGAATGAGATTGCGGCGCAACAGGAATACCACACAGGCTACGATGACCAGCAAGGCCAGCACCTCGAAGCTGCCGATCAGCAAATCGTAAAACGGACCCATGAAACTGAAGACACGGTGCGTACCGAAAAGGCCGTCGATCAGGATTTCCAGTACTTCAATATTAATAATGATGAAGCCGGCATACACGAGGATGTGCAGGATGCCAGCCACGGGCCGTGCGACCATTTTGCTCTGGCCCAGCGCCACGCGGGCCATCGTTAGCCACCGTTCCGAACGCCGGTCGGTGCGATCGAGGTCACGCCCCAGCAGTATGTTCCGCCGGATCTTCCGCACGTTGGCTGTGAACAGCCAGGCGCCCGCCGTCAGCACGACGAGGAATGCCAGCTGGCTGATCATATCAGGTGCTTCACAATAGTTTACTTGTTTTTCTTTCCGAACAGGCTGAAATGAACATAGCGTTTCGGGTTTTTCTTCATGTCCACGAGCAGGGCATCCAAATCTGCCGTGGTGGCGGTCAGGTTCCGGTAGAGACTGTCATCCTTCGCCATCATGCCCAGGGAGCCTTCACCGGCATTCACGCTTTCGAGCAGCGCGGAAAGTTCAGCAAGCGTGCTGTTCAGGTTGCGAACCGTGGCTCCCAGGTCAGCATCGGCAAGGGTGTCCGAGATCATGGCCACATGGCTGATGGCACCCTGGATCCGCTCATTGTTCTGTTCCAGCCCGGCTGTCACCGTTTCCATATGCCCGATGGTGCGGGAAAGGCTGCCGGTCCCGGGAGCCATCATGTGGTCGAGGGAATTGGTCACGCGGTCCAGGTTTGCCATCACGCGCGCGAGGTGGTGGAAGCTGGCGCTGAGGTTCTGCCGGCTTTTCTCATCGAGGAGCATATGCAATGCATTTGCCACGGTATCCAGGCTTTCGATCAGGTTCTCCGCCTTGTCCTTCACCGGGCCGAACTGCTGTGCCAGCCCGCTGTCCAGTTCCGAAGGCAACGTATCACCTTCGGCCACCGACTGCGGATCATCGCCCAGGATCAGCTCGACAGCCTTGCCACCCAGCAGGTCGGAACTGACAATGCGTGCCACGGAATTGCGGGAAACGAAAACGTCCTTTCGGACCCGGTAGGTTGCCACGATGCGTCCCGACTGGTCGTCAATGAACTGCAGGCGCTGCACCTGGCCTACCTTGTATCCATTCAGGATGACCTGGTTCGACGTCACTAGCCCGTCTATATTCTCGTATACCGCATAAATGGTCCTGGAGCCGGAAAAGAGTTCGGAGCCTTTCAGGTAATTGATCCCCCAGATCAGTGCGGCGATGGCCGACGTCACCACCAGTCCGACCTTGACTTCCTTGGATAACTTCACGAAAAAGGGCTGTTGTAAGGGCCCTAAATTAGCTTAATTTTTGTTTTCAATTTCGGCGGCAAGTTTCAGTGAGATGCGCTTGCCATCAAGGTAAGGGGTCACAAAAGCATCCTTGAAGCCCTGCTGGCGCAGTTTGGTCTGGCGTTCGATAGCCAGTCCCAGGTTCGAATACCTGCCTACCACGAAGCGGGTGAAGCCGTCCCCGGCGTCGATCAGGCGAAGGTCTTTCATGTGGTAACCGGCAGGTGGTTCCTTCCCGTTGGCCGAGGCACCGATCTGGATGCCGTAAAACAGCGTGGGCGCTTTTCCTGCTTCTGATTTGCGGACCGGGGCAGGCGTGCTGGCAACCGGAGCCGTTTCTTCTTTCTTCTTCACGGGTTGCTTTGCCCTTGGTTCAGGCTTTTTCGGCGCGGGTTTCGGGGTTTGCTTCGTGGTGTACCGTGGCTCACTCATGCTTTCCATGTCGAGCTTGTAAGCCCGGAAGGCCCTGAAGATGGATGTGGAGATGTCATTCTCGCCTTTCTTGCTGAGCAGATACCGTTCCTCGGCCTTATTGGTGAGGAATCCCGTTTCAATCAGCACGGCCGGCATGCTGGTGCGGTACAGCACCAGGAAGCCAGCCTGCTTGACACCGCGGTTATACCGGCCCGCATATTCCTCGAATTCGAGCTGCACCTTGGAGGCGAAGCTGAGGCTTTGGTGCATAAAGGCATTCTGGAAGAGCGAAAAGATGATATGTGCTTCGGGCGACTTCGGGTCAAAACCATCGTATTTCTTCTCGTAGTCTTCCTCCAGCAGTATGGCTGCGTTCTCCCGGCGGGATACTTCCAGGTTGGCGTCAGTCTTATGAAGGCCCATGACAAAAGTCTCCGCGCCGAAGGCGGCGGAGGTGCCCGCATTGGCATGCACGCAGATGAACAGGTCGGCCTTGGCGCGGTTGGCGATGCCGGCGCGTTCATGCAACTCCACGAATACATCTTTCTTGCGGGTGTATATTACCCGTACATCGGGATAGGCTTCCTCGATCATCCTGCCCAGCTTGAGCGAGATGGCCAGCGTGACATCCTTTTCCCGGGAGGATCCACCCAGGCATCCGCTGTCATGGCCCCCGTGACCGGCATCGATGACCACCGTCCGGATATGGAAGGAGCGGTTCTGGGCACGGTTGGCGCTCACCATCACCAATAACAGCGCGGCCCATACAACAAAGGCTCTTTTTGCGTTTATAAGCGGGTGCTTCATGATCTGGTGCGATTCAACAACACAATACCATCATACACAGGCCGGTGAATAACGGTCTGTAAAAAATCATGTAGGTTTGACCTTTCAAAGTTACTGGTTCTGTTTGCAGATGTTCCCGTCGCGCTCCGTGAAATTGAAATACTTTTCAACGGCCGGTTCTTTATTTTTCCTGTGGTGCCTGCTTGCGGGTGAGCAGGCTTTATCTCAAAACGTCAACTCCACGGCCGGTAGTACACCGCCGGATACTGCCGCTTCATCCTCAGCCGGTTCCGTCATTACGGATACGGTGCGAACCGGTGCAGGCGACTTCAGGTCGCGGGTCGAATACCTATCCGATGATTCCCTGTTCTTTGATGTGGCTGAACAGGTGGTTTACCTGTTTGGCAAGGCAGAGGTCAAGTACGAAAACATGACCCTGCGTGCCGATTACATCGAGATCGATCTGGAAGCACGGACGCTGTTTTCGACTTATGCGCTCGACAGCGCCGGCGGTAAAAAGGGCATACCGGAGTTTTCACAGGACAACGACAGCTTCACGGCGGATGAGATCCGGTACAACTTCGAAACGAAGAAGGGCAAGATCAAGGGTGTGTACACGCAGCAGGGTGAAGGATACGTGTATGGCGAAACGGTCAAAAAGATTGATGACTTCGAATACATCCGGAAGGGAACCTATACGACCTGTGACCACAAGGAACCTCACTTCGCCATTGCCACGGGGAAACTGAAGATCATCAACAACAAAAAGATCATTACCGGGCCTGCCTACCTGACCATCGGCGGGGTGCCCACACCCCTCGCCATTCCTTTCGGCTATTTTCCCAATCGCCGGGGCCGCACCTCAGGGCTCATCTTTCCCACCTATGGCGAGTCGGCCGACCTTGGTTTCTTCCTCAAGAACGGCGGGTGGTACTTCGGCATCAGCGACCACCTGGACCTGGCCCTGACGGGCGATTTCTATTCGAAGGGCAGCTACGGCGGACATGCGCATATCCGCTATGCGAACCGTTACCACTACAACGGAAACCTTTCCGTCAGCTTTTCCGAGATCAGGAGCGGCGACGCGGAAACACCATCGTTCAGCAAGAACGAGGATTTCTTTGTCAGGTGGTCCCATGCACAGGACCGCAAGGCACGTCCCAACAGCGTCTTCAGCGCAAGCGTGAATGCCGGCAGCAGTTCCTACTACCGGAATAACATCTCCACGCCGCAGAATTTCCTCACGAATACATTCCAGTCGTCGATCTCCTGGTCGAAATCATTCCCCGGAAAGCCGTTCAGCCTCTCGTCAAGCCTGAGCCATACGCAGAACACCCAGACGCGCGACATCACCATCAGCTTCCCCAACGTGAATTTCAGCATGAACAGGATCTATCCTTTCAAACGGAAGGTGAAGGCGGGCGGGGACAAGTGGTACGAGAAAATCGGGATGAGCTACCAGTCGGACTTTCAGAATACCATCCAGGCCAAGGACACCACGCTGTTCGACGAAGGGTTCGACCAGCGGTTCCGATACGGGCTCAGGCATTCGATCCCGCTGAGTACATCGGTGAAGGTGTTGAAGTTTTTAACGCTGACCCCGTCCGTCACCTATTCCGAGAAATGGTATATGCAGACCATCCGCAAGCGTTACGATGCGGACTCCGGCATGGTGGTCACAGATACGCTAAGCGGTTTTCGTGCGGCGAGGGAGTTTGGCACTTCGGCCTCGCTCCATACGCGCATCTACGGGATGTTCCCGTTTAAAAAGGGAAAGATTGCCGCGATCCGGCATGTCATGTCACCATCCGTCTCGTTTTCGTTCCGCCCCGATTTCTCGAATCCATCATGGAACTATTACAAGGAAGTGCAATCCGATGCAGAAGGGAATACCACCCGGTATTCCATTTTCGAACAGGCCATCTTCGGGGGACCCGGGTCCGGAAGGCAGGAGGTCATCGGCTTCAGCCTTGACAACAACCTTGAGATGAAGGTGAGGAAGCAGACCGATACGGCAGAGGTGATGAAGAAGATCAAAATATTCGAAAGCCTGTCTCTTGGCGGCTCGTACAACCTTGCCGCTGATTCGTTGCGGCTTTCGCCGATTTCCGTCAATGCCCGGACCACCCTGTTCGAAAAGGTCAATCTCACATTCGGCAGCATCTTTGATCCTTACGCAATCGATTCCGTGGGCAGGCGGCTTGACAGGTACCTCATTGCCGAGGAGAACCGCCTGGCAAGGCTGACCAACGCCAACCTCAGCGTCGGGTTCAGCTTCTCTCATAACCCCTCCGGGAAGAACGACGAGGAGAAGCAACAGCTTCTGCAGGGGAACCCGGGAGAATATGTCGACCTGGAAGTCCCTTTCAGCTTCGCGGTGAACTACAGCCTGGCCTATTCGAAACCCGGTGTGGACAAGCCGCTGGTCACGCAAACGGTGAACTTCAACGGTGACATTTCGCTTACCCCCAAATGGAAGATCATTTATTCCAGCGGGTATGATTTCCGGCAGAAGCAATGGTCCTATACTTCGCTGAGCTTTTACCGGGACCTGCATTGCTGGGAACTGCGCTTTAACTGGGTGCCCCTGGGTGGATTTACATACTGGAATTTCCAGATCAACGTGAAGGCTTCCGTGCTCCAGGACCTGAAGCTGACCAAGAAGCGCGACTACTATGACGACTGACGACCCTTCCGTCTTTCTTCATGCAGCAGGGATCCATTTTCCATATTTTTATCACCCATGATTTTTCTGCATCGCCCCATTCCGCTGCTGCTCATGTGCATGCTTTCAGGGATGACGCTCCGCGCGCCTGCACAGGACAACGACCGGATTACGGTCGAGGGCCGGGCTGTGGACCGCACGGATCCCGCTGCCGGCTTCCCGCTGCTCATGGTGGTGAACAAGACTACCGGCAGGGGATATTTCGGTTCCATGAACGGGAAGTTCAGTATTAGCGTTTCGAAGCCGGATACCATCATGATCAGTGCCATTGGCTATCATACCCATAAAATCTGCTTTGCCGACTCGGCAGGCGGACCTACCTATTTCGTGACGGTTGCGCTTTCCCGGCTCCAGGTAGACATCGAGCAGGTGCAAATATTCCCGCGCCGGGACCTGGACAAAATTGAAGAGGATATCCGGGAGCTGGGTTATGACGAGTCGGAGTACCGGATCACCGGCGTGGATGCCTGGAGCTCGCCGCTTACGGCGCTGTACCAGGAGTTCAGCAGGAAAGAACGGGACCGGCGCCGTGCCGCGAAGCTTTGGAATGACCAGCGGCGGAAGGAGCTGATCCAGGAGCTGTTGCGCCTGTACGTGAGAAACGACCTCATCGACCTCGCTTACAGCAGGTTTGATGATTTTTATGACTTCCTGCGCATCAGCGATGCCATGCTGCAGTCATGGACCCAGTACGAGATGGCCGTGTACATCAAAACCATGTACGGCATATATAAGAGGCGTACCCGCTAGGCCACTTAGTTTCTGCAAAAGTTTAATTTAGCGGGTTGTGACCAGGCCTCGCCGGCCTGCCATAAATCCCTCATTTAAAACAAGATTAACTATTCCATTATGAAACGATTGATGTTAATGATCAGCCTGGCGGCATTTGGTGCGGCACAGGCACAGGACAAGGGCCCGCTTTCCCCCATGGATGTGGCCATGATGAAGATGGTGGTCTCCTGCGAGATATCGCCTGACGGATCGACCATTGCCTACGGGCTGCTCGATCCCGCCGACCCGGTGAAGGATAATTCTCGCGCCGAGGTGCACTTGTATACCTGCAACGTCGCATCAGGGGCTTCCACCCCTTTCGTAACCACTATCAGCGTGAGCAGTGTGAAGTTCAGGCCAGGCCATGCTTCCATCACCTTCCTGGCGAAGCGCGAGGGAGACGACGGCACTTCCGTTTACGAGATTCCGCTGTCAGGCGGCGAAGCACAAAAGCTGTTTACCCATTCATCTTCCATTTCCGCCTACGAATGGCATTCCGGGGGGAACAAGCTCGTTTTCGTCGCCAAGGTGCCGAAAGAGGAACCCGCTCCCGAGCTGCCTTACCAGCCGGAGGTCTACGAGGAAAACCTGTCGCTGAACGGCGCATGGATTGGTGATGTGAATGGTGGCGACCCCATCCGGATCAACACGCAAAAGCATGTGTACGATGTGACATGGAATCCGGCAGGCACACGCATCGCTTTCAGCGCCGCGCCCACGCCGCTGGTGGATGACCGGTATACGAGCAACCGCATATACATAGCGGCGGCTGACGGCACGGTATCCGGTGAGGTGGACCACAAGGCCAAGCTGGGTGACTTTCACTGGAGCCCGGACGGAAGCAGGATTGCCTTCATCGGCGGCGAGGACAAGCACGATCCGATTGACGGGCGGCTGATGATCGTGGACGGCAAGGGAGGAAAGCCTTCCATCCTGCACAGTGACTTCCGCGGCAAGTTCGAACAGATCAAATGGAAGGATAACGGCACGTTGTACTTTCTCGCCAGCGAAGGCGTAAAGACGAGTTTCGGCACCACCACGCTGGAAGGAAAGATGGTCAAGTCTATCGATAAGGGCGACCTCGCCATCACGCATTTCTCCATGGCCAATAACAGGGCGGTATCCCTGGCGGCGGAGAGCAACTCACATCCGCGTGAGCTGTATTACATGAAAAGCATGTCCGGGAAGCCACAACGCAAGACCGTTTCCAATCCATGGATGAAGGACCGCCAGCTGGCCACACAGGAGGTGGTTACCTGGAAGGCGGCCGACGGGCTGGAGATAGAAGGACTGCTGATCCACCCGCTGAACCGGGCAGAAGGCAGGAAGTACCCGCTTATCACCGTGGTGCATGGCGGTCCGGAGGCGCACTATGACAACGGATGGCTGACCTATTACAGCATGCCGGGGCAGGTGGGCGCCGGCATGGGCTTCGCGGTATTCTATCCCAACTACCGGGGAAGTACGGGCCGCGGCATCGAATACCTCAAGTCCAGCCAGGCAGACCCGGGCGGAAAGGAATTCGATGACATCATTGCCGGGATCGATCATCTGGCCGGACTCGGATGGATAGATAAGAACAAGGTAGGGGTGACCGGCGGATCCTACGGCGGTTATGCCACCGGTTGGATGGCCACCCGGCATACGGAGCGTTTCGCGGCCGGTGTCATGTTCGTGGGCATTTCCAATAACCTTTCCAAGTGGGGTACCAGTGACATCCCTGAAGAAATGTTCCTGGTGCACAGCCGCAAGCGGATCTGGGACGACTATGACTTTTTTCTCAAGCGCAGTCCTATTTACTATGCCGGACAGTCAAAGACACCGCTCCTGATCATGGCAGGCAAGGATGACACGAGGGTGGATCCCGGGCAGTCCTATGAGCTGTACCGTCATATTAAAACACGGACGGAGACGCCCGTTCGGCTGGTGTTGTATCCCGGTGAGGGGCATGGCAACCGGAAGGCGACCGCCCGTCTGGACTATAGCCTGCGCCAGCTACGCTGGTTCAACAATTACCTGAAAGACAGTCCCGGTGGCATGCCGGAAACGGTAGTTTCCGAAAAGGCGGCCATCAACAAGCCGTAATTACGGCGGGACCCGACGTACGCGGCGGCCGGCGAAAGCCGGCCGCCGCGTCCTTTTTCCGGGAAGCCGGATTGCAGATGATTTGATACCTTAGCCATAGATAACCCCATATAATTAAAACCAAATTAACCCAACCCAAAACTGTAATGAAAAAGCTACTCATGATTGCGCTGCTGGTGCCTGCCATGGCACTGGCGCAGGAGAAAACCAAAGTCCATTTTACGGTTCACGAAGACCAGGTGAAGCCTGGCATGCGGGCGGAATACGAAGCGACGCTCGGTGAGCTGATCAGCCTGCTGAAGGAGCACAATATCGCGGATGCCAACTGGCTGACCTCCGTGACTAATGACAACCGCTACTGGTACGTTTCACCGGTGGAGAACATGGCCGACCTGGACAAAAGTGCCTTCAAGACGCTCAATGAAAAGGTGGGAGAAGATAAGATGAACGACCTGTGGGGCCGCATGGATAAATGCTATGACAACCACGGTACCTTTATGGTGACACTGGACAAGGAACTATCCTACCAGCCGGGCGGCATCAACCAGAATCCTGAAGGCCGGAACTGGCGTGAATATCACTTCTGGCATTATCCGGCCGGGAACGATGAGGCGGTAACAGCCAAGGCAGCAGAGATCAAGGCTGCACTCGCGGCGAAGACCTCTCCCTTGCACTACAGGGTGTACCGGAGCGGATTTGGAGTGGTCGGCTCCTATGTCCTGGTGGCATTCGCCGCACCGGATGCCGCGGCATTCCACAACACGTTAAAGATCAACCGGCAGCTGATGGGCGAGGAATTCGAAAAGTTGCTGGATGAATTTCGGGACCTCTGCAACAGTTATGAAGAAGTGGAAGGCATGATCCGCAACGATCTGTCGTACACGCCGGCGCCCCTGGCCAAGGAATAAGGGTATTTATTTCTTCTCCTTGAGGTAGTAGAAAAACGTATCGCTGCGTAATCCCAGGCGCAGTGTCTCGAGTGCAATCACTTCGTTTGGTGCTATGTTGCCCAGGTTGACGTTTGCGCCGAAATGCTTGATGAAGTAGGCCTGCTGATTTTTAAGCGGCGCTTCCCAGATGATGTTATCGGGTTTCACCTTGGCGGTGATCTTATTGATCAGCACCACGTGCGCCTTGCCGTTGGGACGGTAGATGCCCACGGTTCCGCTTTCCCGTGCCTCGGCGATTACCTTCCAGGCGCCCGCCTTGAGTTCTTTTTGCATCATCTCGATCCATTTGGCCGGATGAATGATGATGCCCTCTTCCTTGCTACCCACCTCGGAGATGACGGTGACCTGCTGGCACAGCTGGCGGATATACTCGCATTTCCGGTCATGCGGGATAGTGATGGACCCGTCTGAAATCTCGGCATGCGTCATCCCGAACTTGTCCAGCAGCTTACGGAAGTCGTCGAACTGGTCGCGTGCAAGGTAGGCCTCCAGCAGTGTGCCGCCGAAATAGGGGTAGATGTCCGCCTCCCGCAGGAGTGAAATCTTCTTATCAAGGTGGGGGGTGATCAGTGCACTGCCAAAACCGAATTTCAACAGGTCGATCTTGTCGCCCGCGGCGGAGATCAGGTCTTCCGTCTCGCGCACGGACAGTCCCTTGTCCATGACCATGGTCAACCCATTTTGCCGGGGCTTCTTACTCCGCTCCGGGATACTGGAAAGATCGAAGTTCATGCAGATGGGTAGCGGGCCATTAGCCGGATGACGGTTTGATCATGCTGCAGCCGGGGCGCCACATCGAACAGCGTCCTGATGCCCGACGGGTTTTTTTGCAGGGATTCCCCGAGCAGGTCATAGGCTTC
>JAHEKC010000155.1 GCA_024638565.1 Bacteroidota bacterium | reverse complement strand
GACGTGGCCCTGATGTTGACTCCTGCCCGGTCGAAGCCTTTTGCCACAAAGCCGAATATGCGCGGGAAGCCGACCCATGACATCATCGCCAGGGTCACCACTGCTGCGGGCAACAACAGGAATTGCTTCTTGTGTGCAAGGCACCAGTTCAGAATCCTGGAGTAATATCGTTCAAGGAGGTAAAAGAATAACAGGATCAGGAATACCCCGAGGGCGACAAAAGAGATGTTGGCTGCCAGCGTCCTCCCGGTGCCCAACGGCATCCAGTGCTTTGCCAGCAGCCAGGTGACCGACACCACCGTCACGATGAGTGCCAGGTTGCGGGTAAGACGGTTTTGCAATGGGCTGTAATTAGTAACAAACCAGGCTGCACCCAAAGTCATCAGTGTAACGCCACCCCATGTGCTGAACCATACCGCAGTTACCAGGCCTGCTGCAATGAGCAATGTATTCAGGATTCTGCCTTTCACGTCCCGGTTGACCTTTATGCCGAAGAGCGTATGTGCCAGTGCAGGCAGGATGACCAATGCCACGAACAGTGCCGCCACCAGTGCGAATGTCTTTGTGAATGCCAGCGGACGGAACAGCTTTCCCTCGGCGGCCTCCATGGTGAAGACGGGGATAAAACTTACGATCGTGGTGGCCACGGCAGTCAGGATGGCGGAGCTGACTTCAGATGCTCCGTTGTAAACGGTCTCGATCAGTTTGCGGCCGGGCGGTGCTTCGTCCAGGTGCCGGATGATGTTTTCAGACATCACTACCCCCAGATCCACCATCGTACCAATGGCGATGGCGATGCCCGACAATGCCACGATATTCGCGTCCACTCCGAAATAGCGCATGGCGATAAACACCATAAGGATGGCCACGGGCAGCAGCCCGGATACCAGGATAGAGGCACGCAGGTTCAGCACCATTACGATTACCACCAGGATCGTGATCAGAATCTCCAGTGAAAGGGCTGCCTCCAGGGTACCCAGCGTCTCCCTTATCAGCTGTGTGCGGTCATAAAACGGAACGATGGTCAGCCTGCTTTCCGTGCCATCGGAGAGTGTCTTCGCCGGCAGCCCCGGTGCGATCTCTTCGATCTTTTCCCTGATGCCATTGATGACCTGCAGGGGGTTGGAGCCGTAGCGCGCCACCACCACGCCACCCACAACTTCGGCGCCGTCCTTGTCGAGCAGCCCCCTGCGCGTGGCGGGTCCCAAGGTAACCACCGCAATGTCGCGGATGCGGACCGGCACATGATCGTTCACGCCTACCACCGCCTGTTCAAGGTCTTCGACCGAGGTGATGTATCCAAGTCCACGCACAAGGTACTCGGCCATGTTGATCTCGATGGTCTTCGCCCCCACATCGCGGTTGGAGTTCTTCACCGCCATCATCACCTGGTGCAGCGGGATGCCATACGCTTTCAGCGCATCGGGGTTCACGTCCACCTGGTATTCCTGTACGTAGCCGCCCGCTGAAGCCACTTCCGAAACGCCGTCCACGGCGTTGAGCCCGTACTTCACATAGAAATCCTGTACGGCCCGGATTTCATGCAAGTCCCAGCCACCCGTGGGTTTGCCTTCCGGGTCACGCCCCTCGATCGTATACCAGAACACCTGCCCCAGCGCGGTGGCATCCGGCCCCAGCGACGGCTGCACATCCTGCGGCAGCAATCCGGCCGGCAGGGAGTTCAGCTTTTCCAGGATGCGGGACCGTGACCAGTAAAAATCAACCTGCTCATCGAAGATGATATAGATGCTGCTGAAACCGAAAACAGAAGAGCTGCGTATTGATTTCACGCCGGGAACCCCGAGGAGCGAGGTCGTCAGCGGATAGGTGACCTGGTCCTCGATGTCCTGCGGTGACCTGCCCGTCCACCGGGTGAACACGATCTGCTGGTTCTCACCGATGTCCGGGATCGCATCCACGGCCACGGGATCCGAGATCAGCAGGGGAAGCTTCCAGCCGAACGGGGCAGTGGCCAGTCCCCACCCTACAGCGAGGACAAGAACCAGGATGGTGATGAGTTTATTCTCTAAAAAATACCTTATTAACTTGTTAAGCATAATATGGCCTTACCAAATGCAATCGAAAGATTGTGAAACGGCATATGCCGTCCCCGGCGGGCATCGTTGATGCGCCGCCGCATGCATGTTATGCGGATTATAAGAGGAAAGACTGGAACAGCACCCGGATATCTGGTCCGTACCGGGGTGGTGCATGCGCGGAATGCCAGGAGTGCGAAGACCGGGGGATAAACAAGTGAGTGAATCCGGCCGATTGCAGGAATGCGGTGGTAAGCAACAGGTGTATGCCCGCCTGGGCTGCAGACGGCACGTTGTACCGGTCTTCGGCCACCACCCTGTTGTAATCGTTTTCACAGCAGCCGTCCCTGATTTCGGCCGGTGCCTGCGGGGAATGGTTATCGCATCCCTGTTCCATTGATTCCATACCGCAACCCAGCTCGCCGGGTCCCAGCAGGAAAGCCGACTTCACCGCTTTCCCGCCGCAGTAATGCGTGCCAAACGCAATGCCCATGTGTGTGAAGGACACGAGCAGCGCCAGAAGGAGTGAGAAGGTTTTGCGAATCATGAATAGCCAGCGTTTACGAATGGTGCATAAATAACTACCTGCAACTGCAGTAATACAAATATACGGTTGAATGGTTAATATCCGTCATGATCAATCGATGAATCCAGCAATCCTGCGTCATCGCATGATATATGCTGTGTATCATGCGTTTATTGTACAACCCTGGTAGCGTCACAGGCCGGGACCGCTTGCGCCGACTATCCGATATACAAGTAGG
>JAHEKC010000091.1 GCA_024638565.1 Bacteroidota bacterium | reverse complement strand
GGCCCGGATCCTGAGTTACTTCATCAAGCATCCTTCACGGTTCATCTGCACCATCCTGGTCGGGGTGAACGTGTCCCTCGTGATCTATGGCAACTACATGACACGGTTGATGGACCCTGTGATCATGACATACCTCCCGGGAATCCATGCAAGCGAATTAAACCTGTTGTTGCTGCAAACAGTCGTGGCAACCATCATCCTGCTTATCGTGGGTGAATTTCTGCCTAAAATGCTTTTCAGGATCAACCCCAATGAAACGCTTGCGTTCTTTTCCGTTCCTGTGCTTGTTTGTTATATCCTGTTTTACCCGGTCGTTTGGCTGGTACTGGGGCTGGCCCACGCCATCCTGAAACGGGTGTTCAAGCTGGACTTCGAGGAGCAGACACCGGCTTTCGGACGGGTGGACCTGGCCCACTACGTGCAGAACATCAGCACCAAGGATCCGGCACCCGGCCATCTGAAGTCGGAACTCGAGATGTTTCGCGCGGCACTCGGGTTTCACAGTGTGAAGGTCAGGAATTGCATGGTGCCCCGCCCGGAAATCGTGGCCATGCCGGTGGAGGCACCTGTTGAGGATCTGCTGAACAAGTTTGTGAGCACCGGGCTGTCGCGGATTTTAATTTACCGTGAATCGTTGGACCAGATCATCGGATTCGTGCATTCCTTCGAGATGTTCAGGCGCCCGAAGGACATCTCCTCCGTACTGCTGCCCGTGTCCGTGTTCCCGGAAACCATGTCTGCCCGCGACCTGCTCAAGCACTTCACCCAGGAACACCGCAGCGTAGCTGCCGTGGTCGACGAGCATGGCGTGACCTCCGGAATGGTGACAGTGGAAGATGTGATAGAGGAGATATTCGGGGAGATCCGTGACGAGCACGACTATATGGAACTGGTAGAAAGACAGGTATCTGATAACGAGTTTATATTTAGCGGCCGATTGGAGATCGATCACCTTAACGAGACCTATCAACTGGAAGTGCCGACAGGACCCTACGAGACCCTGGCAGGCTTCATCCTGTACCACCATGAGCATATCCCGCGTACCTCGGAAGTCATCGTTATCGGCTCGTTAGTTGTGAAAATTCTCATGGTGAAAGGCAACCGGATCGAGCAGGTCAGGCTCAAGCGTGAAATTGCAGAAAGTGCGTCTGATTAGCTAATTATATTGTATATTCGCCCCTCATTTTTAGCGGATAACAAGAATATAACCGAAAATATTCATGGCAGTAATAGGCAAAATTCGTCAGCGGGCAGGCCTGGCCATCGTGGTGGTGGGATTCAGCCTGGTGGCCTTCATTCTGGGTGACCTGCTCACCTCCAACCGCTCCTTCCTTGGTGTGGAGACCAACGTGGCCGTTATCGGCGGGAGGAAAGTCAAAATACAGGACTTCGAAGCGCGGGTGCAGGAACTGGAGAATATTTATAAACTCAATAACGACGCCACCACCATCGACCAGAGCGCATTGCAGCAGCTTCGTGACCAGGCGTGGGGACAATTGCTGAATGAGGAATTGCTGGTCAGGCAGCTTAACAAGGCTGGAATAGTAGTGAGTGAAGAGGAGCTGTTTGACATGGTACAGGGCAGGCATATCCATCCCCAGATCAAGGAGGCATTTTCAGATCCGTCCACGGGACAGTTCAGCAAGGCCAACATCATACAGTTCCTGAAAACCATGGACCAGGACCAAACCGGCAGGACCCGGGCACAGTGGCTGGCATTTGAAGAAGGGATCCGCGATGAGCGGGCCATTCAGAAATACAATGACATGATTAAGTTCGGACTGTACGCAACCAACTCCGAGGCGCGTACGATGTATGTCCATAACAACAGGAAGGCCGTGGTAGAGTACGTTTCGATTCCTTATTCCGAAGTACCGGACTCCGCCGCTACTCCAACCGACGAACAACTGCTGGCCTATTACAATAAGCACAAGGATGCGTATGACCAGGATGCGTCCCGTCACGTGGAGTATGTGATCTTCGATGTGGCGCCGTCAGGGGAGGACCGCCAGGCGGCCTTCGAATACATTGCCGATCTCGTGGAGCCTTTCATGAATACAGACGAAGATTCAAACTTCGTGGCGGTGAATGCAGACACCAAGCCTGATTACGGCTATGTCAAGCAGGGCATGCTGGCACCAAGGCTGGATTCCGTAATGTTTACGGCAGCGCCGGGTACCGTGGTTGGCCCGTACGAGGAAAACGGGTATGTAAAGGTTGCCAAGCTTACGGATCGCAGGCTGATGCCGGATTCCATCAAGGTATCGCACGCACTGGTGGCCTACCAGGGCGCGGAGCGGGCGCCACAGGGCGCCACGAGGACAGCGGAAGAGGCAAAGGCCGTTGCGGACAGCCTGCTGGAGCTTTGCCGCGAGGACGCTGAAAAATATCTTGACATCGCACGTAACGCATCGGACGATGCCGTGGCCGCCCAGCAGGACGGCGACCTTGGATGGATCAATATGGGCAGCCCCATGGACCAGCGGTTCAAGGCCGGCGCCTTCCAGTTGGGTGTGAATGAAGTAGGTGTGGTGGAGTCCAATTTCGGTTTCCACCTTATAAAGGTTTTCGAATCAGGAGAATTGACGGAAAATGTCCAGGTGATGACCATTGACAGGCTGATCGAACCGGGATCGAAGACTTTCCAGGCTGTTTTCGCAAAGGCAAATGAATTCGCGGGCCGCTACAACACCGCCGGCCTTTTTGACTCCGCGGTGGTAAAACAGGGGCTGAACAAGCGTGTGCTGGAAAGCCTTTCAGAAACAGACCGGAGCGTTCCCGGGCTTGAAAATTCGCGTGAGCTCGTCCGCTGGGCCTTCGAGGCAGATGAAGGGGATGTATCAAAGGCATTCGAATTCGAAGAGAAATTCGTTGTGGCCAAGCTGGTGGAGATCCGGGAAGAGGGCATTGCACCGCTCGAGCAGGTAAAGGAAGAGGTGACGGCCGAGGTGATCAAGGACCTGAAAGGGGACCGGCTGATAGAACAGTTCAGCAAGGCCATGGAAGGCGGGGCGGACCTGCTGGCCATCGCCACCAAGGTGGGCAAGAATCCGGCTGCGGCTGAAAACGTTTCATTCACATCACCCTATGTGGCCAACCTGGGAATGGAACCCGCATTCGTGGCCCATGCCATGACACTGAAGGAAAACGAATTATCCGCACCGTTCAAGGGAGAAATGGGCGTTTATGTCATAAAGGTTACCACACTCAATGAACCGGCCGAAAAAACCGAATTCGCCGAAGACCGCAGAACGAAGTTGAATGTCTATCATTCCAGGTCAACCTACGAGGTTTTCAACGCGCTTCAGGAGAAAGCCGAGGTGGTGGATAACCGTGGAAAATTCTATTGATCGCTGCCATCAAGACAACGACCGCCGGACATTCTGGCGGTTTTTTTTTAACTAAACCCCGTGGTATTGATTTTGTTATACCTTAGTAAACCTAAAAGAAAAATAAGAAATGGGTATATATGTTATAATCCTGGCCGTTATGGTGGTCAGTTGGATGGTCCAGTCCAAACTGAAACGCAAGTTCCGTGAATACGCGGAAACCCCAATCGGTTCCGGCCTGAGCGGGAAGGAGATTGCTGAGAAGATGCTGCATGACAACGGGATAGGTGACGTACAGGTCATTTCCGTGGAAGGGCAGCTGACAGACCATTACAATCCCATGAAGAAAACCGTGAATCTGAGCCATGATGTGTACCATGGCCGCAATGCCGCAGCCGCCGCCGTGTCTGCTCATGAATGCGGCCATGCCGTGCAGCATGCGAAGGCTTACTCCATGCTTACGATCAGATCCGCACTCGTGCCGGTGGTTAGTGTTACCTCCCGTTGGGTGATGTGGGTGCTGCTCGGCGGTGTGCTGCTGCTCCAGACCTTTCCTCAACTGCTGCTGATCGGCATCATCCTGTTTGCCACCACGACGCTGTTCAGCCTGATCACACTCCCGGTGGAATTTGACGCGAGTAAACGGGCCCTCGTCTGGCTGACCAACAGTGGTGTGGCCACCAGCCTGGAACATAACCAGGCCAAAGACGCCCTTAAATGGGCAGCCATGACCTATGTGATCGCCGCCATCGGCTCGCTGGCCACGCTCATGTACTATATTATGATATTCATGGGCAGGCGGTAACGCAAAAGCTTGTTAAAGATAACGGGGCCCCGGGCCCCGTTTTTTATCCGGCCCTATTGGCTACTTTTATCTCGCCGCAGGCGTAGATGAACAACCGGGTCCTGTTTTGTCATATCAGATCATTTAAAGGTGTACCGGTGCCCGGGACAGCATGCATTTTCGCACAAGGCCTTCCGGTCCCGGTCTGGCCGGATACGCGTTAAGTCATGAGCAACGGGGAAAAGAATGTAACTGCCCTGCCGGAACCGGGCAGGTTCAATCCGCGCAAGGCGCTCATCACCCTCATCAAGCTGGGTCTCGGTGTGCTGGCGGTTTACCTTATCATTCAGAAGGTAGACCTGGACCAGGTAGGCATATACATGGGGCAGGCCAGCTGGATTTTCCTCGTGCTGTCGTGCCTGGCTTTTTTTGTTTCGAAGGTCATCGCCGCACGGCGCATCAACAAATATTTTCACACCCAGGGTCTCGTACTTTCTGAGCCGCTGTGCCTCAAGCTCAGCCTGCTGTCCATGTTCTACAGCCTGTTCATTCCACTGGTAGGCGGCGAAGGCTATAGGATCTACTGGTTGCGCAAAAGGTACCGGACCCCCGTCAGGTCCCTGGTGTGGTCGTCGTTGCTGGACCGAGCCAGCGGAATGGCAATCCTGTTGTCCCTGGTGTTCGTGTTCCTGCAGTTTACGAGTTTCGATTTTACCTGGAAGCGGCACATGCTGTTGGCCATCATATTAGTGATGGGCGCTTACTTCCTGGTACACCGGTGGTTCTTCCGCTCCTATCACGATGCATGGCCTGGCGTAACACGTTACGCGATTGCCGTGCAGGCCTTCCAGGTGATCACGGCCTGGATGATCATGCTCGCGCTGGGCATGACGGACCAGGTAGCGGACTACCTTTTCATTTTCCTCCTGGCAAGCATGGCCTATGTGCTCCCGTTTATCGGTGCACGTGAGATGGCGTTTGTATTCGGGGCCGAGGCCATGGGGCTGGACCCCGAACTGTCACTCGCCATCAGCCTGTTCTTTTACCTGAGCCTGGCACTAACCTCGGTCAGTGGAATCGTATTCATGTGGTTTCCCGCGCTGCTGGGTGAAAGGCAGGGACGGCAGGTGAGCTAGCGGGCACGGAACAGCACCAGTTCCCGGTCCACCCACTCGTCGGGGAATGAATACAGGACAGGACCCGTTGCTGAGGAAGCCTCGTGTGCGAGATAATACAAGCCGGGCAGGGGAACGGTGTCAAACCGCATCACGTGGCCATTCCCCAGCGCCAGGTAATACGGAACCTGGTAAGCCACCAACGGGGCGGAGGTAAGCCTGACGTTTGAAATTGTAACCGGTCCCAATGAGGCGTCCGACTCGAAGACATAAGGCGTCCCTGTCCAGCGGACCTGCTCCCCGCCTGTGAGATCAAGCACTTGCTGAATGTGCGCGCGGTAAATCATGCTCGTGGAGTGTTCTGCCGCCGCGGGAAGATAGAACAGGTTATAGCCCAGCCGCAGGACAACCATGAATACAACCACCACCATCACCTGGCGGCCACGCATGAAGAAGGCGTAGCATAGCAAGGCGCCACCAAGTGCAAGCAGGATGGACCTGGCTGTCAGACCGGGCACACCGGACAACGCGGGAATGAACGGCAGGGCCATGAACGCCCCGGTCCCCAGCACCATCGCCCCGCCCAGCACCTTCATGACCACATGCTTCCTGCTGTGCAGCGAGACGGGCCACTGCAGGAAACTCCAGGCCAGCAGCACGCAGATGAAGGGAAAGAACATATACAGGTAGCGTACCTTGTGGTCGGCCGTGAACCAGTAGAGGGGAATATTAAAAAGGATAAAGACAATGGCGAAACGCAGCAGGGGTCGTTGCCAGAGCTCCCGCACCATCCCTTTCCTGAAAAAAAAGATGGCCAGCAGGCTCCATGGCGCCAGCCACTGTACCAGGTACAATGGGAACATCACCGATGCCAGCACCGTATCGGCGATGCCGTGCTCCATGCCGGTTCGCTGGGATGCCTCCTTGAACAGCCTGACCATGAAGCCGGCGGCATCGTCAAAACGGTCATAAACCAGGAAATACCCGCCGGCAACCAGGATATAAAGCACGATGCCCGTCGCATGTTGCCAGGAGAACAGCAGCCTCCACTGCCTGTTCACCAGCAGCCAGGGCACGAGGGTCAGTACCTGGAATGCGATCGAAGGTGGGCCCTTGGTAAGGGTACCCATTGCGGCCAGCAGGTATGAAATCCCAAACATCGCCAGGTACCGGCCCTGTTGCTGGAATGAATAGATAGCCAGTACCTGTGCGCATACAAGAAATGAAAAAAACAAGTCGATCTCTCCTGCATTCACGCTACCGTAAAACAGGATATCCGCGGAGGTGATGAAAAAGAATGCGGCTAGCAGGCCGGTCTGCTTTCCTTCCATCTTCCAGGTAACCTTGCAAATCAAGAACGCCGCGGCGAAAAGGGATAGGAGGGAAGGCAGCCTGACCACCCACTCTGATGCCTGGCCGGTGACATGATAAAATGCCAGTACCAGCCAATTGAACATCGGCGGCTTGTTGTAATAGCTCCAGTCATGGATCCTGGGAACCCAGAAGTTCCCGGTGAGATACATCTCCAGCGCGACGATGGCGCGACGGGGTTCTTCCGCACGCAGTTCCAGGACATGGTTCCAGCCGAACAGCGCATATCCCAGCAGCAGGAATGCGGTCAGTGGCAGGATATAGGCACGGCTCTTCAATCCGTGACCGGCAGGTTACCCGTTTCGACGAATACCGGCGCCTGCTGGTATTTATATTGTGTACCGGTCAGCACATTGAGCTCCCTGCGCTGCCAGTTCATGAGGCCTATATGAAACTGCGATTGTGACGAGTCAAACAGTTCGATGGCAAGCCAACGGCCATCGCTGCTCCACGCATGCCATCCTTCTTCCTGTGTATTGTCTGTCAGTTTCCATTGCCGGCTCCCGTTCTGCGCCACGGCATAGAGGCTGTACTTGCCGTTCTGTTTGCTCTGGTAACTGATAAATCCTTCGGTGGGATGCCATCGCGGCGGTCCGGCACGGTAGGCAAACCATTCGGCGGTGGTATCCGCATCCGGGTATCGCGTCAGCTGTTTAAGACCGGTGCCGTCGTCATTCACCATGTAGATTTCCTCGCGGTAGCCCAGCACCCGCTTGGACAGCTTGGTCCTTCCCACAAAGGCGATCCGGCGCCCGTCCGGTGAAAAGGCGGGATGGATGGGATAGAGACCGCCGGGCAGGATGCGTTGCAGGATGGAACCCTTGCGGTCGATGACATACAAGGCTGAATCCACATCGCGGTGCGGCTTGACCACCAGCTCCTGCCCATCCTTACGGATGCCCATCCAGCTGTCCGCCAGCCGGAATGTACTGATCCTTGAAACGTTTTCACCACGGGCATTCATTTCATACAGGAAATAGCACCTGGGACAGGAGTCGCGATCGCTGATGAAGAAGATCGTCTGGCCATGCGCCATATAGGTCCATGCCACATCCGGATGACCGGTGATGTTTCGCACATCCGAACCGTCCAGGCGCATGGTATAGACCTCGTAGTTGTCCTCGCTTGTGCTGTCCGGGGCGTAAACGTTGTAGGCAATCAGCAGCTGGTCCTGCGGGATGGCAGGTGAAGTATCTTTTTGCTCCTGATTCGTGCCGGTACATGAGCTGTACAAGGAGACGACAACACCAATAAAGAGCAGCCTGCAAGTTAGGGTCAGGTACATGGGCAAGGGTTTAAGCTCCCAAATGTAAACAGTTGTGAATAATACAGGTATGGAGATATTACAAGCAGCCTGATGACCCCTTTGTAAAACGCTCCCAGATCCGGATTGCCGCGCCGGCAATAATCATGTGACCGGGTGACGGCGGTCAGCATGCCCGGGATGCCGTTTCCGCATATTTGATCTTACTGATGATGGAAATATCGTGGGTATTAGGCGGGTTGCTGGCGGTAATGCTGGCAGGGCTGTTATTCTCACCGCTGACTTTAAGGGTCAGCACAAGGGAACAAATTTGCCGGCTGGCGTGGAAGGGCTTCGGATACGTGGCCGTTGTCCCCGATGATAAGGAGTTGATTGGGATTCGATACAGGATTTTTTTTTTTGAAAAGACCATTTTCCCTTTAAAAATGAAAAGCGAAAAGAAGGAAGCCAGACCGAAGAAGAAACGGCGTGGTAGATTCGGATTGAAGAAAGGAAGGCGTACAGCCGGGCGCATGCTGAATGTGCTGGGATCCTTCAAGATTCGCAGGTTCGTGCTGGACCTGGACACGGGGTACCCGGTGGCAAATGCGATTTGTTATCCGCTCTTCAGCCGCATGCGCGCACCCGGACGCGAATTAACGGTAAATTGGATCGGCCGGAGAGAACTGGACCTGGTGGTGGTGAACAGGCCGATCCGCATGCTGATCGCATGGCTGAAATAGTCGAACAATAATTATTTTAATAATATACTAACTCATTAACTAGACAATCAAGATGGAAATCAAATTTGATGAATTGCTGAACCAGATTACGGATTTTATCAAATCCGAAGCGAACACAAAAACGATCGTGGGCGAACAGTTTTCGCTGGGTGAATACAGTTGCGTGCCGGTCATCAAGGTAGGCATGGGCTTTGGATCAGGTGGGGGAGAGGGAGAGGATCCCAAGAAAGGCAAGGGCCAGGGCGGCGGCGCCGGTGCCGGTGTGAGCATTGAGCCGATGGGCTTCCTCGTGACGAAAGGCGAGGAGATCGCCTTTATCAGTTCCGGAAAGAAGTCGGGTCTCAGCTCCATGTTCGAAAAGATGCCCGAGGTACTCGAGAAGTTCGCGGATAAAAAGAAGGCCGACAAAGGGAAAGCCTGACTTTATTCCGGCAAACGGTTATGGAAGGCGGGCCTGATTTTGGCCCCTGCCTGATCATGGGACGGTGACTAAGGTGCATTATGCGTATTTTTCGCCCTTGTCCCGGCCATGAGGGCGTTTTGTCTTTTACTGATCCTGACCCGCGTGTGGGAATGCACCGGGCAGCCCCGGCATTATCACTGGTACTTCGGTTTTAATGCCGGCCTGGACTTTTCGTCCGGCGCCCCGGTAGGGGTGAATAACGGCGCGCTCAGCACCGACGAGGGGGTCGCCTCCATTGCCGATGCGAACGGGCAACTGCTTTTCTATACCAACGGCCAAAACGTTTTCAACGCTGCTCACCAGTCCATGCCCAACGGTACCGGCCTGGCGGGCAGCTTCACCACGGCACAGTCGGCCATAATCGTACCGTTCCCCGCCGATCCATTCCGATATTACATTTTCACCCAGGCGCCGCAGGCAGGCGCAACAGCCAGCGGCCCCGGCTTCGGCGGGCTCGCGTACTCGGCGGTCGACATGGCCCTTGCAGGAGGGCTTGGAGACGTGACAGTGAAGAACACCGTGCTTACCGATACCACCTGCGAGTCGCTGGCAGCAGCGCAGCATCCCAACGGAAAGGAGGCATGGGTAGTGACGCACAAGTGGAACAGCGACGCCTTTTTCGCCTATCGTGTCGACTGCGATGGTGTATACGCTGATCCCGTTATATCGAATACCGGGCGCTGGCACTCCGACAGTACCATGTATAACCAGGGTGCCATCGGCTGCATGCAGTTCAGTCCGGATTACAGCCGGCTGGCCATTGCATGGTCGCAATTTTCGAATGCCGTGTCAAGCAAGGCGCGGCTGGATATCTGCAAATTCGATCCTGCTACCGGAAAGGTAGAAATAGCATATGCCATCGTCTTCGATACGGCGGCCACCATCGAGGAGCGGGGGTACGGCGTAGCCTTTTCGCCCAATGGAAGATTCGTTTATGCCTCGCTGCACGGGCTGGATAACGGCGGTGCATTTACGCGCCTCTATCAAATTGACTTGCTGCAATCGGACCCGGATGGCACGAAACAGGTGGTGGCCACCGGATTCAACGCCTTCGGATCACTTCAGAAGGCCCCGGACGGCAAGCTGTATATCGCCCGGCTCAACGGGGCACAATACCTGTCTGCGCTCGCGTTTCCCGACAGCCTGGGCACGGCGAGTCAGTACCAGCAGGGCGCCGTCACCTTTGCACCGAATTACTCCACGTGGGGGCTGCCCAACCACTGGAATTCCTACCTGGCCCCGGCGCCCGTGGACCTGGTGGCGATGAAAGACACGGTCATTTGCGACAATGCATCCTTTACGGTTTCATCTATCGTTCCGTACGAGGATCCCACCTACAAATATTCCTGGAGCACGGGGGCCATGACACGAGCAGCCACCCTGTCAAAGGCCGGCGTATATACGGTGACCGCCTATACTTCATGCGATACCATCAGGGATGAAGT
The DNA here is from genome assembly GCA_024638565.1 of Bacteroidota bacterium. Taxonomy (GTDB): domain Bacteria; phylum Bacteroidota; class Bacteroidia; order AKYH767-A; family OLB10; genus JAHEKC01. Next base: position 819 of record JAHEKC010000091.1, on the reverse strand, counting down.
GGTCATTGGGAACGAAGCCTGCCCCTGCGAACCCGCGATTTCCAATGTCATTACACCGAACGGGGACGGGCTGAACGATTATTTAATTTTAAAAGCGGAAAACTGCACCTTCGGGCAGTTCGATCTTTCCGTTTTCAGCCGCTGGGGCAACAGGTTGTGGCGTACGGGCGATCCTGAAGAAGCCTGGCGACCTGAAGCAGCCGGAACTTATTTTTATGTCTTGACTTATACGCTTATGGCAGGAGACCCTGTCAGGGAAGCGGGCTATGTGACGGTGATTCGTTGATCGTGCTACTGTTGCGGCTCTCGTTACGATTACCGTGGTACGGTATAGGGCAGGCAGTGTTCTTCGTTTAGCACTACGAATAATTGCCGCTGAAGGAGCCGCAAGCCGTTAACCGTATGTCGAAACGAGCCAGGCTTTTGCGACTAAATGGTTCGGGCGTTCGAGCGGACAACCGTACAACTAAAACCACCCTACTGCCATTTTCCCGAAAATCGTCATTCGATTATTCGCCACCCGGTTTTTCGAACACTCAACTGCCGCTGCCCACTGCAACTGCCACCTGTCAATGACAGAAAAAAGCCCTCACCAGCAACCCGCCTTGGTTCAATAAGAATCCCTAGTGCTTATGATCATGCCCGTGGCCATGCCCATGGTGCTTATGTTTCCCTTTTCCCTTGCCGCCTTCCTTCTTTCGGTTGGCCTTTATCATGGCGGAGGTGGCTTCGACCTGCCTGAGTGCCGCATCGATATTGGCGATGACAGCGGCATCGGCACCTGCCTGGTTCAAAATGGTGTAAAAAAAGGCCCCATAG
>JAHEKC010000090.1 GCA_024638565.1 Bacteroidota bacterium | reverse complement strand
AAGCAGTATGTCCAGCTGAATGAAGTGCTTGTACGCGATATCACATTGCCTCCCACGATCAAAACGGCCATCGAGAATAAACTCAAGCAGGAGCAGGCTTCCCTGGAGTATGAGTTCAAACTGCAGAAGGAGAAAAAAGAGGCGGAGCGATTGCGTATCGCTGCCGACGGCAAGGCCGCGGCTAACCGCATCCTGAATGCCTCCCTGACTTCAAACATCCTGAAGGAAAAGGGAATCGAGGCTACGTTGAAACTTGCCGAATCCCCCAATGCCAAGGTGGTCATTGTGGGCGACCAGGATGGCATGCCGCTGATCCTGGGTGGCAATTAGCCCGGGACATTTCTGACAGCGGTTCATTGAATGCCTGCCGGGAATGATTCGGAAACAGAAGATATCCTTATTCCCGCGTTAGCTTTTCATTTCAGCCCTGCTAGATACAAGCGATCTCTCTCTCGCATAATCATGCGCCGGCCTGGGCCCCTGGTGCCGTCCCATTTTCCCTAATTTTGCCACTTACAGTCAACTGAAACCCATACCCGAACTATGAAACACGTACGTATCCTGGCTATTGTAGCTTTGTCGCTCTTCGCCGCATGCGGCACCGATTCCGGCAAGACCAAGGAAATGGAGAAACCCGATAACCCGCTGCTGTCCGAATGGAATACCCCGTTCGGGGTGCCGCCCTTTGATAAGATCAAAAGCGATGACTACCTGCCCGCGTTGCAGTATGCCATTCAGAAACACAAGGAAGAGATCCTGGAGATCGCTGACAGAAAGGAGGCCGCAAGCTTTGAAAATACCATTGAAGCACTGGAGACAAGCGGCAGGGACCTCACAAAAGTGGCTTATGTCTTTTATGCCGTCAATGCCGCCCATACCGACAGTGTGCTCAAGGAGACGGACAAGCAGATTGCGCCCGAGCTGGCGTCGCACAGCGACGACATCTACCTGAACGAAGCGCTGTTCGGACGGGTGAATGCCGTGCATGACAACAGGGAAGCCCTGGAACTGTCGCCGGAGGAGATGCGCCTGTTGACCGAGACGCACAAGAAGTTCGTGCGGGCGGGGGCCGGCCTGGCCGCTGATGCGAAAGAGCGGCTCCGGGAGATCAACACCCGCCTGGCTTCGCTGTCGCAGCAGTTCGGCGAAAACCTGCTGGACGAGACCAATGACTTCGAATACCATACCACCGACAAGGCCGACCTGGGGAACCTGCCCGCAAGCCTGGTATCCCTGGCAGCAGAGGAGGCGAAAAACCGCGGGCATGACGAGGGCTGGTCCTTCTCTTTGCAGCGACCCAGCATTAACCCGTTTCTGCAGTCATCCCCCAACAGGGAGGCAAGGGAGAAGCTGTTCGTCGGGTACGAACGGCGCGGCAACAACGGCAACGACAAGGACAATACGGTTGTCCTGAGAGAGATGGCATCCCTGCGTGCGGAGAAGGCGCAACTGCTGGGTTATGAAACCCATGCGCACTACGTGCTGGCCGATGCCATGGCTGAAAATCCGGATGCCGTTTTCGGCTTCCTGGACCAGCTGTGGCCCTCGGCCCTGGAGATGGCGAAGAAGGAAAAGGAGCTGCTGACGCAACAGATGCAAAAGGATGGAATCACTGAAGCTTTCCGTGGCAGCGACTGGCGATACTACGTGGAAAAGGTCAGGCAGGAGCAGTATGCCTATGACGAAGAGGAAACGAGACCTTACTTTGAGTTCACCGCCGTACGCGACGGCGTCTTTGCCATGTCGGAAAAGCTGTTCGGGTTAAAGTTCAAGGAACTGGACGATATCCCTAAATGGCACCCCGGGCAGCAGGTCTTCCAGGTGCTGGAATCCGACGGTTCGCACCTGGGGATTGTCTACATGGACTTTTTCGCCCGGGAGAGCAAGCGGGGAGGAGCCTGGATGAACGAGCTGATCGCACAGTCCAACGTGGATGGCATGGTACACCCGGTGGTGACGAATAACTTCAACTACCCGGCGCCAACGAAAGACGGCCCATCACTGCTGTCCTTCACGGAAGCGGAAACGCTGTTCCATGAATTCGGGCATGCTTTGCACGGCCTGTTTTCCAATGTGAAGTACGAATCCCTGTCAGGGACTAATGTGCCACGGGATTTTGTCGAGTTCCCTTCGCAGGTGATGGAAAACTGGATGAAAGAGCCGCAGGTGCTGAACCTGTTCGCGAAGCACTACCAGACCGGCGAGGTGATTCCGGAGCACATCATCAAAAAGATGAATGACGCAAATGCGTTCAATGGCGGGTTCAGGACGCTGGAGTACATGGCCGCCGCCTACCTGGATATGTACTGGCATACCCTCAGGGACACGGCGCAGAAGGATGTCGTGCAGTTTGAAACAGATGCCATGCAGCAGCTGGGACTCATCGAAGAGGTCATCCCGCGGTACCGCAGCTCTTACTTTGCTCATATCTTCTCGGGTGGGTACTCCTCCGGATACTACAGCTACATGTGGTCAGAAGTCCTCGATGCCGATGCCTTCCATGCCTTCAAGGAGTCGGGTGACATCTTCGATCCGGAGCTGGCCTCGCGTTTCAGGACCATGCTCAGCCTGGGAGGATCCAGGCCGGGAATGGAATTGTATAAAACTTTCAGGGGCCAGGAGCCCGGCATCGAACCGCTGCTCAGGAAAAAAGGATTTTTATAATCCTGGGGTGACAGGTTTGCATGCTGCATGACCTGCAGGTGCATGAACCTGGCGTGCTATCTTTTCAGCAGCTTGGTGGTGAATGGCTGGCCGCCAGGATCGATCACCAGCATGTAAAAGCCGGGTGCGATACCGGCATCGGCCACGGGAATCCGTAGCAAGTGGCCGTCCGCGGAATATTCCCGGTCCAGCACGGTTTTCCCTGTAACATCGAATAGCCGTACGTAAACCCGTTCCTGGCTTTCCGTCACCACGTTGATCACATCCGTCACAAGGGTAGGGTACACAAAATAGGAACCATTCCCGCGGCCCGACCGGATCACGATCACGTTCGAGTAACTCTGCCTTCCGTCAAAGTCCATTTGCCTGAGCCGGTAATAATAAACCTGCTGGTGGACATCATTATCCCTGTAAGTGTAATGACGGATCTCCGTGGAATTGCCCGCACCTTCCACGAACCCGATTGTCGCATATGCCATGCCATCGACAGACCGTTCGATAAAGAACCCTTTATTCTGCAATTCAGAGGCTGTCTGCCATTCCAATAGATTATGCCCTCCTTCATGTGTGCCTGAAAAGGAAAGCCAGGAAACAGGCAGCGGGCTCCCGGTATCGTAGATTCCGAAATCGTCAATGGCGACATCACTCGACCAGTTGGAACCCGTAATGCCACGGAAGCGGATATTGATCACCTCCCCGGCATAGGCAGCCAGCGAGACCGTAGCCTGCAGCCATGCGTTGCCCTGGTTGCCCGTGATGGCGGGCATCACATCCAGGTCCCAGCTGCCCTGGCTCAGGACATCCACGTGCAGGGATCCCATGCTGGTTCCGTACATATGGTACCAGAAGGTCATTTCCGGTACCACTATGGATGTCAGGTCGAAACAGGGGGTGACGAGATGGGCGGCCTGGCCATAACAGCCATTGGATGCTTCCAGGTACATGTAGTTGCCCTGTGCCGTTCCCAGGGTATTATCGACTGCCGGGCCGGTATTGTTTGACGGAGTGCCGCCCTGGTCGGTGCGGAAGTCAATATCATCCTCGACGAGGTTGGTCTCGTTGACGAAGCCATTCCCAGGCACGCATACCGTTTGTTCACAATTATAGGTGGTGGGGCACAGCGGGAAGGCCTCGAAATCCTCCTGAAAGGGCAGCGTGGTCAGTGTGCCGCTGGTGACATTGGTTAGGGTCGTGACGGAATCGTTGTAGGTATTCTGGTCGCCAGAAAATTCAATCCAGGCCTGAACGGAATACGTGCCGGCTGTGGACATGTTGAGCGTCGAAGAAAAGGTATAGGATGCGACCTGGAGCGGCGCCAGGGGTCCCGGGTAAAGGTATGTGACAGGGGCCGCGCCATTCAGGCTGTACCTGATCGTGATGTTCGTGGCGCTGCCCTGGCCGTTATTCTCGAACTGCACGGTGACAGGTACCGACCCCATGCCCTGGCAGTCCTGGTACGAACCTCCCGGCGGGCTGATAAGCGAGATGACCCGGACATCGTCCGCCAGCGGGCAGTTGAATGTACCCGGGCTCTTGTAAATGGCATTCGCGCGGCGGCCCTTGCTTCCGTTGGCATGTACCGCCCGTACGCTGAACCAGTAGCTGTTCATCGGGTTGAGACCATACAGCACGATATCGGTGGTCAAGGATGTACCCACGGAATCCATGTGGGAGGCGCCCAGTATGCTTACCTCGTACGATGCCGCTCCTGCAACCGCATTCCATGTGAGCCTGACTGAATCGGGGCATGCCCAGTCGACATTGATGTTTGACGGCCTGCCAATGATGGAAAAATTGTCCGGCGTCATGCCCGTTACAGCGCCTCTTGTAACCCTTACGCGTGCTTCGCCGGAAAGGGTATTGGGCACGGTCCAGTTGTACTGCAGCGTGTTCTGGTTGATACCCGTGGCGATGGAAGCCCAGGTGGTGCCGCCGTCCGTGGAATAGTCCAGGTTGAACGAACCAAGACCTTTGAGGGCATCCCACCGGATCCATTCCTGTTCGCCGGGCACGAATCCCTCACCGCCGATGGGGTAGGTGACATAGATGTCGTCTGTCCGGAACAGGTAAACCAGAAAATATTCCTGCGGGCCTGACGGAACGGCAAAGCCGCTTACGGATACCATGTAGTTTCCGGTAGGAGGGTTATCAATTGTAACCTGCTCCATGTTGTTGAGGTGGTCGGCGCCGCGTGTGGCAGGCGAGGAAAGGGAAGCGGGTACAGGTGTATGGTCCAGCACCCAGGGCTGCCAATCAACAAGTGAAGGGTCGGTCACCGTTATATCCAGGTCATTCACCAGCGAAACAGCAGCCAGCGGTACGCCGCCCTGGTCATGCCAGTACACCATGACACGCAATTCTGAAACATTGGCAGGTACGGCAATGTTATGCGTGTTCATGGCACCCTGTGTCACCATATCTTCGGTGAAATTTCCGTCCTCGAGGATCTGTACGGAACGCAGCGCATTCACGCGACCCCAGCCATAAATGAAATCAGGACCGCTGTTGCCGATATCTTCCGCGCCGTTCAGCAGGCAGGCCTTGATCAGGGCGGTGGGCGCATCCGTGGCGGCGTAAAGCTCCTTGTATGCCTGGGTCAGCTGCGCGGAAATGCCGGCGATGCCCGGGCAGGCTGCGGATGTGCCACCACCGGTCAGGTAACCGTTGTTGGGCGCTGTTGAAATCTGTCCCGTGCCGTTGGCGGCAATGTCGGGTTTGATCCGGCCGTCAGATGCCGGCCCCCTGCTGCTGGAAGCGGTCAGTGCTTCCTGTGCATTCAGGTTGGCACAGGCAATCACATTTTTTCCCTGCTTGTAGCCACCTGTTATGTTTCCCCAGCCCGTGCCGGCGCCATAACCGCAATCAGCAGCGCCGTTGTTGCCTGCGGAAAAAACGAAAACCAGGTGCGGGTTATCACGCGTGGTCTGGTCCCCGAACTGGGTATCGGTCGTGTAGGAGTTGCATCCCTGGGAATAGCTGGTGGATGAAATGGTCGTTCCGAGTGTCGCATTATTGGACACCGCGTTCACTATTTGCGGGTATCCGCCGATGCCGAATACATGAAGGTCCACAGAATCAGCCATGCCCTGGTTAACGGGATTCAGGTTGCCGGCACCCGCCAGGATGCCGCCGGTCATGTCGCCGTGGGTGCCGCCGGCACTTGTCAGGTGGTTGGTAAGCCTTCCGGTATAATCGATGTGGGGACCTACCGCCCCGTCGTCCGCAAGTGCCGCACCCACACCGGCCCCGTTATACCGTCTGCCCATCGGTAATTCTGTGTTGATGGCATTGCTGCGGTGCAGGCTGCGACCGCGGAAGTCGTCATGGTAGGAGGGCGGCGCTACCGGTTCCATGTATGAAATCCAATGCTGTCCGGCGGCAGGTGAAATCTCCTCTGCTTCCATCCGGATGGTGATCACCCGGTTGGCATGCCGGGTGTCGAGAATTTCCCCCAACAGGGCAGCTTCCGCGGTTGCCGTGGGGCCGGATATGTTGCGGTGGTACTGTACCCTGATATCGGCCGTTCCCTTTTCATTAACGGCATGGGCCGGTACGCCTGCCAGCAGGAGTGCATGCAGTTTCTGCATGGGATCCTGCTTCACCACGCTGCGAACGTTAAATCCCTTTAGCAAAGACCGGTCATAACCGGCAGGGATGGCAGCCATAAACGCATGATAGGGCATGTAATAGAGCAGCTGGATGCCTGACTTCCGTATGATTTCCTTCTTTTCTTCGTCCGGAAGCCGGTAGAATTGAATATAGCGGTAATAGTAGCCTTCGAACAGTTCCTCGTCCGGGATTTCGGAACTGATAAATGCATCCAAATTCTGGCCGGGCAGGACTTCACCACTGTGAAGCATGAGCCGGAAGTCCGTTTCCTGGGCCTGCAGGACACTGCAGCCGAATAGTGTGGAGGCTACCAGCGCAAGGGTTAATATTCTTTTCATCGGGGCACCCCAATTTACCAAGAAGAAGGCAATAATCACCTATGGTTGAAAATATTACATCGACCCTCTGCCATGAAATCCAGGCAAGCATTCATAAGGCAAAGAATACCAATACTTTGCAATCACCCCTTTGTTTGATTCGTAAATATTTATTCAGCAGGTCTGAATCGTCTGTTCAATTTCACGTGAGGTCTGATGAAAAGGGACTGGACCGGAAAATGTATTCCCATGACACTTATTGGCACCCGAAGCTCATTAATTGGCAGGCCAGTGTCCGGGTGTCCATGAAATTGCGGTGTATTCGTACCACATTGCAGAGTGTGCATTCAGCGATCGTATTCCTAACTTGGGCACATGCCGGCAACCTTTTCCGATCTCATCAGGCGCAGGCCCGGTGAGATCCTGCTATTAATATGCGTCCTTGCCGCTGTCTTTACCTTCGACCGGTACGGTCTGGGGTGGGACGAACCCGCGCAACGGAAAACCGGAATCATCAACTACCGGTATATCTTCCAGCAGGACCAGGCACTGCTTGATTATGTGGACCGGGATTATGGCATCGCGGTTGAGCTGCCGTTGATATTGATGGAACGTGCATTGGGGCTGGACGACACCAGGGAAATTTACATGGCCCGGCACCTGGCCACGCACCTGTTCTTCCTGCTCGGTGCTTACGCGGGTTACTGTCTCGCGTTTTTTCTGTACCGGAATCGATTACTGGCCCTGCTTGCCTTCCTGTTCCTTATTATACATCCGCGCATATATGGCCATTCGTTCTTCAACAGCAAGGACATTCCGTTTATGTCCATGTTCCTGATCACCCTGCTGGCTTCTGCGCGGGCCTTCGGCCGGAAAACCGTCTGGCGTTTCATAGTGTTGGGCATTTGCACAGGGCTGCTGGCCAATATCAGGATCATGGGCCTGATGGTGCCTGTGCTGGTGCTGGCGTTCCTGTTCATGGATATGATCAGGGAAAAGGCCGCGGTTCGGCATTTACGTTTCATGGTCGCCTTCATTTTACCGGCGTTTGCCATCCTGTTTGCCACCTGGCCCTATCTCTGGAGCAACCCCGTGGTGCATATTGGTACCGCTTTCCGGACCATGTCCAACTACCGCTGGGTATCGGAAGTGTTGTTCAGTGGTGAGCTGATACTGTCGTCTGCCTTGCCCTGGTGTTACGCACCTGCCTGGATCCTGATATCCACCCCGGAAATGATCATTGCGGCAGGACTGGCAGGTACGATTGCCTTGCTGGCCCGGCTGGTGCGCACTCCTTTTAAAATGCTGGCACCCGGCCCGGAACGAAATAATATCTTTTTCCTCGTGGTATGCTACGGCTCACTGGCCTCGGTCATCATACTGGGATCCGTCCTGTACGACGGCTGGAGGCAGTTGTATTTTATCTACCCGTCATTTGTCATGCTTGGTATTTACGGGCTGCATTTACTGGAAGGTAACTGGCGAAAGGCAATGATTGGAGTCTGCATTGCAGCGTGTATCCCTGTCATGATCTATTCGGTAAGAAACTATCCCCACCAGCACGTGTACTTCAATCATTTCGTTCCTTCATGGAAACCCGGGTACCTCAGGCAACATTACGACCTGGACTACTGGGGCGTTTCTTACCGGGATGCTTATGAATGGCTGCTGGAAAAAAATTCTGCCGACACCCTGAAGGTTCATGTGGCAGTGGATGCGGGGACGTACAACCTGAAAATACTGGAACCCCGTGACCGGGGGAGAATCCGGCTTAGCTCTATGGAGGAGGCCGACTTTTTTATTTCCAACTACCGCTGGCACCCGGGTGACTACCCTGCGCATTATGGGAGGGAAGTGTACAGTGTCACGGCAGGACGAAACAGGATCTGCAGCATCTTTTACCTGAGGTAGCGGATCAAGTAGCGGCAACTGAATTGCACTGGTTCATTTCCGGCCAAGTGTGGCCAGTTTCCGCTTTCCCATTCCATAACTGAACACCTGTAAATCCCCGTCGTTATTCGCCACGATCACCATGGGGGTGCCGTCGGAACCACGGACGAGTGCGAGATCACGAACGTCATGGGGTGCATAGAAGCCGCTATTCTCCAGGCGCACAGGCGTGAACCTGCCCTTGCCGTCACCGGCGAGGTATAGTCCGATACCGGCGTCAGCCCGCCCTGTTTCAACTTCGGATACATAAAAGTTGCCTGCCAGCACCACATCCAGGTTGCCGTCGCCATTGAAGTCGTGCGGCACGATACCGAACACGGTCGACAGCTGTGCCTCGAGCGGCAGCTCATGCAGTTTGAACTCGCCATTGCCCAGATTTTCCACGTAGGAAGTGCCGAACCACGTAGCCTTGTAATGCAGGGCCTTTTCCAGGTCTTCGCCATATACCTTTTCGATGCTCGCACTGGCAAAATCCTTGTAAGTAGGGAACTTCTTCTTTAGGATGGGCATCTGTTGTGAAGAGCATTCCCTGCCCCGGACCGGGTAGCAGGTCCCCTGGTTGAAATACCCCAGGACAATGTCAAAGGTGCCGTTCTTGTCAAAGTCGTGGCAATACACATCGAATGGCTTTAACGCCGAAGCCTGGTATTTGTAATTGAGGCCCAGGTTGCCGGCGATGAAATCCACGTCGCCGTCATTATCGAAGTCACCGGGCTTAATAATATTCCACCAGCCCACCGCCATGGCAAGCGATGGCCCCGCGGCCATTTCGGAAAACTTTCCTTTGGTGTATTTAAACATCCTGAAGGGCATCCACTCCCCGGCAATTACCAGTTCCGGAGCATTGTCGCCATCCAGGTCGGCCCATATCGCCGTGGTGACCATTCCGGGTTTGACGAGATCGGGTGCCAGGCGCGCCGTGACATCCGTAAAGACACCGTCGTTGTTCTGCAGGATAAAGCTTTTGGCAGGGAACGGGTAGGTGGCGGGCACCAGCCTGCCGCCCACGAACAGGTCCTGGTCGCCATCGCCATCGTAGTCGGCAGCCGCCACGCAGGATCCGCTGACATGAAAGCCCGGTAACCTGCCTTTCGATTTCGAATAGTTACCCTGCCCGTCGTTAAGGTAAAGGCGGTCCTGGAGGATCGGCGCGTTGAACGGAAATTCATTCCCGCCGCTGACCACGTACAGGTCCTGGTCTTTGTCATTATCGGCATCAAAAAACAGGGCGCCCAGGTCCTCGCATTTCGAATCCTGTGCCCAGGGCTGGCTGCCGGCCCGTACAAATTTACCAGCCGGTCCGCCAAGAAACATCATGCCTGCCTGGCCGGAGGCTCCGCCCACGAAAAAGTCGTCGATGCCGTCACCGTTGGCGTCACCCACTGCAAGCTGGGGCCCGAACTGTGACATCTTATGCGGCAGGAGCGTCTCCTTTTCGTAATCGTCATACTCATTTTCCCGGTGGCGAAAACTGGCACCCGAAGCGTGCGTCACTTCTGCGAACAGCGTGGTTTTGGGTTTAGGTTTCACGCTTGACCGCTCGGCATCCTTTTGTGCCAAGCGCACGGGCCTGTTCACGGGGACATTTGTCCTTGTCTGCACACGTCCGTCAGGCCATTCCACGCGAAGCATATCCACCTGGGTGGCCTTACCCACGCCAAAATTGAGATAAGGTTCAACGGACGACTGGAAGCCACGTGTCATGGTGAGTTCCTGGTATTGCGTCATGCCGTTGGCGCGTACCGTTACCCGGGATCCCACACCGTAGGTGTTGAGTCCTTCGCCGGACAGCATCACGCGAATGGCATTGTTCCCGTATTTCTCGGAATTGTTGCGGTAGATATATGCCACATCATCCGTGTTGCTGACAACCAGGTCCAGGTCGCCGTCGTTGTCCATATCGGCATAGGCCGCACCATTTGAAAATCCCGATTGGGCAAGTCCGTAGACAGCGGCTTTTGACGAGAAGGTCAGGTCCCCGTTATTCCTGAAATAGTAGTTGGGCAGCTTTGTCGATGTCAGTTGCTGTTCCAGGTTTTCTCCCCACTGGTCATTCGTAAGGGGGTTCAGGCCCTCGCTGAGCCGTTTTTTATTAATCTCCTTCTTGGTTTTAATAAAGTCATTATCCCGGATGTCCAGTTTCACCCCATTGGTGACATATATATCCTTGTGACAGTCGTTGTCGAAATCTGCGATCAGCGCCGTCCAGCTCCAGTCGGTCTGGTGCACACCTGCCAGCTGCCCGATCTCGGAAAAAGTTCCGTTGCCGTTGTTAAGCTGCAGCATATTGCGCATGTACTGGAAGTGATACCCAAATTTCACTGAACGCCAGAATGCCTCCGGGTTCATGCCGCTCATCTGTGTTTTCTGACGATAGTTGTCTTCTGCCAGCATATCGACATTATAGATGTCGAGCCAGGAGTCGTTATTGATATCCGCGGCATCGATCCCCATGGAGAAATTGGCCGTATGCTTCACGGCGCCATGGATCATGTTCGTAAACTTACCGTTCCCGTTGTTACGGTAAAAGCGGTCGGGACCTGCATGGTCGTTGGCAACGTACATATCAGGCCAGCCGTCCTTGTCAAAGTCACCTGCCACCAGCCCCAGCGTAAACCCGTAGTTCAGGATACCGGCGCCGACCGTAACGTCGGTAAACGTCCCATTGCCGTTATTCCTGTAAAGCCTGTCGCTGTCTTCGATCTGCGGATTTTTCTGTTGTTCGTAGTTGTATTCGTACAGCAGGGTATAATACCTGGGATGATTGGCCAGGTACATGTCTAGATCGCCGTCAAGGTCATAATCAAAAAAAGCGGCCTGCACTGAAAGCCCGTCATGGTCGAGGCCGTATTCTTTCGCCCTATTCGTAAATGTCACATCCCCGTTGTTGATATACAGCACATTCTTACGAAGCGTGTCAT
>JAHEKC010000154.1 GCA_024638565.1 Bacteroidota bacterium | reverse complement strand
CCGCATGATGCAGCAGGACGGTGGCGGGGATGACGGGTTTTAACCCGCAGGTCATTTTACGATCATTAAGCTGTCCCTGTGGACAATCATTCCGGCCCTGACCTCGCACAAATAGGTGCCGGCCGGCAGCGCAGAAATGTCGATTTGCCATTCATGCCTGCCGGCTTCACAACGCCTTGATCGGGATGAATAAACCGTCCGACCTGCAGAATCGAATAACAGGACACTGATGTCCGACACATCAGAAACATGCGCTTCGACAGAAAGGTAATCGTTCGCGGGGTTGGGTGAAATGCGCAGGTCGCGGACAGGTGACTGGCGCGGCCCTGCAATCCGGCAGATATTCGTCACCGTCTTCTTGCTTGAAAGCCGCTTGCAGCCGTACGCGTTTGTGGCCCTGGCCCAGTACCGTCCCGGAACGGTCACGTAATAATAATTATCCGTGGCGCCGCTGATGTTTACATTGTCCTTTTTCCACTGGTATGCATTGCCCTGTTCAAATGGCACGGAAAGCCTTACGCTGTCACCGGGACACAGGTCGAGGGAACCGATGACCGTCAGTTTAATCCTGGGCGGCCCGGTCACGACAACCGGCGCCGATTGCTTGGTGCATCCGTTGGCGTTGGTGACGACGACCTTGTAATTTCCGGTGGAGCGCGCAGTATAAGCGCTGGATGTGGCCCCAGCCAGCACCTTGGAATAACGTTTCCATTGGTAGGTAAACCCCGGTTTCGAAAAAGCCTGCAATACGACAGAGTCGCCCGTACAGAACTGCGCCGGACCCAGCGCCGTGGCCACCGCATTCGGCTGGGCCTTCACCTGGACCAGGGAGTCGATGGCCAGGGTGTCGTATCCCGAGGCATTGCCGGCGATGAGGATGGCCCCGTAAATTCCGGTGGTGTTATAAGTCACCACGGGATGCTGCTGCGTGGAGGTGGGTGGCTGCCCACCGGGAAAGATCCATTGCCAGGCGGACGCCGCGGGCAGACTCAGGTCCGTATAGGTAACGGACACCTTCCGGCAAATGACGGTGTCTGAAACGGTGAATGCAGCCGCCGGAACGGGAAACACGAACGAGGACGGCAGGTACGGGGCCAGGCTGAAGGCGCGCAGGGCGGGTGCCACGTTCACGATCTGCGTGAACCGTTCGTTGGATACAAGGCCGCGGGCACCATCGAGAAAATCAACCCCCTCTACCTGGCCGTACAGCAAAGCATTGCCGGCATTGAAACGCCGCTTGTTTCCATTGAAAAGGAACGGGACGGCATAATCATAAAGCATGTACAGGTAAACAGGGGCCAGCCCGGTGTTGTCATAACCGGCCAGGGCAATGACACCGCCATCCTGTACAGCGCCACCCGTGACCAGGAATCCCGCATTGAGTGTCTCCCGCAATTCTGCCACATGGGTGCCCGCCTGGTTCGGAAGCACGTAGTGTTTGGTTTGCTTGTCCACCCAGTTCTTACTGAACAGGTGCAGGCTGTCACCGGAAAACACCATGGCCTCGCAATCAAAGTTGTTGTTATTGGGCAGCGAGGGAAAGGTAACCTGGTCGCTGTATGAATAGTTGATGACATCGGCGAAAGCCACCGTGGCCGTGTCCGAAAGCGCCGACTGGTGAATCCGGTATATTCTCAGATCCTGCCTGTTTCCGCTGTTGTTCCCGATATCCCCTATAAAAAGCCAGGAACCGCCCATTGCAATATCTTCCCAGTCCGTGTTGACCCCGTTTGCGATTTCTACTGTCTGCAACACGGAATTAGATGCGGTGTCTACCCGGTAGATCCTGTTGTCATTACCGGAATCATTATGCGTCCATAATCCTCCGGCCAGGAAAGCGATGCCTGAGTTTTCGTCAAGCAATGGCGTGGCAAGCGATGTCTGCTGTGTTAACGTAAGGCTCGTATTGGGGTACTGGCACGAACCGTCATTCATCACCGCGGTGGAATCGTAGTTGAGTGCCAGGGGATCCGTGCAGCCCGTTGCCTGGCCGTTTGCGGAGGATACCGGCCAGGCAAGCGCCGCCATGAAAAGGGACAGACGCGGAATCCAGATGCTCATAAGGACACGTAAGTTATCAATATCCCGCCAGGTGGGGCGCCCTTGCAGGATGCCGGGACCGGGAGCATAAGGCCTGATCTTCATCGGATTATTGGGTTTTTTTGCTATATTTGTATAGCAGGGGCTGATTTGCAATAAAATGTTGATTTAAAGCTTATTAACCCACCTGCGACACTAGGCCGGCACTGAGACTGCGCGGTTCAGGGTGCGTCTCGTTCAGGGATTTCCAAATTATAACACGCTCTCGGTCAGCATGTTTTGAACATATAATACCGAATTCACTATAATATAGCATATGAACAAATACAAGTCCTTTACACTCAATAACTACAAGAAGATCCCGCAGGTGGAGAAACTGGGTAAGGAAAAACAGCATGACATTGACGTGGTGGGCCATGTGCTGCCCTTCAAGACCAACAACTATGTGGTTGATGAACTGATCGACTGGGACAGGTATGAAACCGATCCCATGTTTATCCTCACCTTCCCGCAGAAGGACATGCTGCAGGGCGGGCATTTTAATGATATGTCCAAGACCCTTAGCAACGGGCACACGCGCGACCAGCTGAAAGGTGTCGCGCATAATATCCGCCTCCAGCTTAATCCCCACCCAGCCGGGCAGATGGACCATAATGTCCCCGAGATTGATGGACACAAGCTTACCGGCATGCAGCACAAATACCGGGAGACCGTCCTGTTCTTCCCGGGTAACGGACAGACCTGTCATGCATACTGTACATTTTGCTTCCGCTGGCCCCAGTTCGTGGGCATGGACGAATGGAAGTTCGCCATGCGGGAAACGGAATTACTTGTCAAGTATGTGAAAGCGCATACAGAGGTGACGGACGTGCTTTTTACCGGCGGGGACCC